>NZ_RZSN01000420.1:0-595 GCF_003997315.1 Mesorhizobium sp. M1A.F.Ca.IN.020.04.1.1 | reverse complement strand
GTCCTCGCCTGAGGCCAAATCTGCGTCGGCGGCCTCCTGACATCCGCTCCCGCCACCAATTTCCCAAGCGCAATCAATCTGCAAAACAAAACCCCGCCGAAAATCGACGGGGTTCGTCAGCAGTCTGGAGGTCGGGCAAGCCCGACCTTTTTTCTTTTCCTGGTTGGAGACCGCATCGTGCGACACCCTGAAATACCGCAAGGAATATTCAAACCCAAACCGACCGCGATCGAAACGAAGCAGGAAGCCACAACCAGGGCAGCCCGCCAACGGTGAAGCCGCCGCCCGAGAACAGAAGACCGAGCGGTTAAGGCTGGCGAGGCTTGCCAGTGAGGCAACTAGGTCCAATCTACATTCAGGATTCTCAACGCGGTTTGGCGTTGATTCATTGTGTTCCGAGGGTTCTGATTCGGAGCGCGACGGATGGCCAAACGGTACGAACTGACGAACGTCCAGTGGGCGCGCATCGCGGTACGGCAAATGGAAGAGCGTCCATACCCGCTTCTCGCGTTGGGCCAACAAAGGCGTGTGGGAGCGGGTCTTCAAAGCCCTCATCGACGATCCCAACAATGAATATCTCATGCTCGACACCACC
>NZ_RZSN01000419.1:0-607 GCF_003997315.1 Mesorhizobium sp. M1A.F.Ca.IN.020.04.1.1 | reverse complement strand
TAGGCTGAATCGACATTCAGCGCATCCATAACATAGCTGCGGCGAGATGGATGAAGGCGAGGAAGTGGCCGGCGCGACGATCGAAGCGTGTGGCGAAGCGTCTGAAATGCTTGAGCTTGTTGAAGCAGCGTTCGATGCGGTTGCGGGTCTTGTAGAGAACGATGTCGTGCGGGATCGGCACTTTGCGGGATCGCTTGGAAGGGATGACGGCAAGCATGTCGGCGTCGGCGATGATCCGGCGCAAGTCGTTGCTGTCGTACGCTTTGTCAGCGATGACGGCGCCGCCCTTCATGCCATCGAGCAGCGCCGGGGCAGTGACGATGTCATGCGCCTGCCCGCCGGTGAGGATGAAGCGCAGTGGCCGGCCAAGGGCATCGGCGAGCATGTGGATCTTGGTGGTCAGTCCTCCTCGGGAACGCCCCAGAGCCTGGTTCTGGTCCCCCCTTTTCCGGTCGCTGCCTGCTGGTGGGCGCGAACCAGGGTGGTGTCGAGCATGAGATATTCATTGTTGGGATCGTCGATGAGGGCTTTGAAGACCCGCTCCCACACGCCTTTGTTGGCCCAACGCGAGAAGCGGGTATGGACGCTCTTCCATTTGCCGTACCGC
>NZ_RZSN01000418.1:0-621 GCF_003997315.1 Mesorhizobium sp. M1A.F.Ca.IN.020.04.1.1 | reverse complement strand
CCGCTGTTCCCATTCGCTCGTGAAGGCGCCGAAGACGACTTCCACGCCTTACCCTTCCCCACGCCGCTTATGGCCGGCGCGCTTCGCCAGCGATCGTAATTCCGTCAAAACGGCCGCTTGGACGCGCTGCACGTTGCCAAGATTGATGTCGAGCTCGCTCGGGTGAACGCTCTTGCCGCTGTTTATTGATCGCGCCACCTGGTTCAGGTTCACGCCGATCGCGCGCATGTCCTCCAGCAGCAGCGCCGTGACGAGCCGATCATCCTTAGTCAGGATCGGTCGTACGCCGGCGCCTTCGAGGATCAGCGACCGGAAAAATCCCGAAACCGTCATGTCGGCCGCCTTCGCGGCCTTTTCGATTGCCGCATATTCGTCCGCGCTGACGCGGGCATGCACCATTCGACCCTTCCGGTCCGGTTCGAGCCGGACCTCGAATTTCGCGTCGTCCATTTGGCCTTGGGCCCCTCTCTCTGGCGCTTGCGGCAGGCATCGAGGGCTTGTTCCTCGATCGCCGGGAAAATGTCGCACATTTTTCCGTATCCTGCCACCATCAATAGGCGTGAAATTCCCACTCAACAAAACCAACTTTTCGAGCGGCCGACGCTTCGCTCGACATTATCG
>NZ_RZSN01000417.1:0-628 GCF_003997315.1 Mesorhizobium sp. M1A.F.Ca.IN.020.04.1.1 | reverse complement strand
GCGCCGAAGCGATGGGCATTCCCTTCGTCGCAGGAAAGTCCGGCCTGCCGCATGGCTTCGCGCGCTGCAAGCACGGCGAGCAAGCTGAAGCGGGCCATGGAGACGAGCTGCTTGCGATCGATGTCGTGCTCGGGCAGCGCCTTGATCTCAGCGCCGGTCATGCCCTCCAGGTCATGAAGCTCGGAATTGGCGAGCGGGCCGATGGCGGAGCGGCCTTCGCGCATCTCTTTCCACATAGAGGCGGCGTCGGTGCCCAGTCCGCACAGGCCGCCCACTCCGGTGATGACGACGCGCCTGTCCATTCAAGCCTCCTTCGCAAGCAAGCCGCGGACGGCTTCCACGACGTCGCCGACATTCTTGAGATTGGACCAGGCATCGGCCGTGTTCATATCGATCTTGATGCCGTAGGCCTGTTCCACATCCCAGAGGACGTCCGCCAAACCCAGCGAATCGAACCCGAGCGCGTCCAGTTCCGTGGCGATTGTTATCTCGCCGACGAATGACGCAGGCATTCCCTCACCGCTCTCCGACTCGGCGCGTTTCTTGATCAGGGCAATGACGTCCGTTGCGAATTGATCGGCCATTCTGTTTCCTGTCTTTCTTTCCCGCGTTTCGACCCGGACCCGCG
>NZ_RZSN01000416.1:0-631 GCF_003997315.1 Mesorhizobium sp. M1A.F.Ca.IN.020.04.1.1 | reverse complement strand
GCCAGGGCCAAGGCTCGGCAGGCGGCGGCGCGGACGCATCGGGCGATGCCGGCCGCAAGCACCACCGCCACCATCGTCGCGACGGCAGCGGCAATAGCGGTAGCAGCGGAAATGGTGGCGACACCGGCGAAGCCCAATGAGCACGCCGAGCGGTCTCGTCTCCGGCTGGCTGAACCCGTCGCGGCCCTTCATCCTGCGGCCGGTGGCCACCACGCTGATCATGGCGACCATCCTGGTGGTCGGCATGATCGCCTATCTTTTCCTGCCGCTCTCGGCCTTGCCTGAGGTCGACTACCCGACGATCCAGGTGCAGACCTTCTATCCCGGCGCCAGCCCGGAGGTCATGACGACTTCGGTCACCGCGCCCCTGGAGCGCCAGTTCGGCCAGATGCCGGGGCTGGAGCAGATGTCGTCGGGGAGTTCGGCCGGCGCCTCGGTCATCACGCTGCGCTTCAGCCTCGACCTCAGCCTGGATATTGCCGAGCAGGAGGTTCAGGCGGCGATCAACGCGGCCGGCAACCTTCTGCCCGCCGACCTGCCGGCGCCGCCGATCTACGCCAAGGTGAATCCGGCCGACGCGCCGATCCTGACGCTGGCGATCACCTCGAAGACGCTGCCGCTGACCGCAGTC
>NZ_RZSN01000415.1:0-655 GCF_003997315.1 Mesorhizobium sp. M1A.F.Ca.IN.020.04.1.1 | reverse complement strand
GGTTAAGAAGCGCTGGAGGAGCGGCAACTGATGAGGCAATCTCCAGAACTTGAGGCCATGCTTGCCGGCGACGATACGGCCATCGCCAACAAGAATGCCAAACGCAATCAGCTGTTTGGCGGTGCTGCGCTACTAATCGGTGGCATAGTTGCCGCCTATTTCGTCCTCTCGCCCGCCAAGGAACACTCTCATGACATCACCCAGAGCGACGAGGAGTTTCGGACCACGACGTTCCGTCCCCCGTCATTCGTGCGCGAGCAGAATAAGCCGGAGCCGCAACCCGACCCGGCGATCATCAATATTCCGCCACCGCCCGAACCGCTTGAACCCAAGATCGACACGACGGAATTCAATGTTCCACCGCCGCCGTCCCCGGTTGCTGAGCCGGCCGTCGCGCCGCCTCCCGCGGACGAACCGCCACCGGAAGAATTTCCACAACGCTACAAATCAGGGCTGATCTCGCTCGACCAGGCCAAGGCTGAGGACGGCGCCGGCGGACTCGGCGGCGCCAATGGCAGCGGCTCTACGGGCGCAGGCGAGGACCGCAACAGCAAGTTCCTCGCTGCCGCATCGAGCCTGGCCGACCGTGGTGCGAAAGCCACCCAACTCAAGCGCATCGATGCCTTGATCCCGGAAGGCACTCTCATTCCCGGTA
>NZ_RZSN01000414.1:0-659 GCF_003997315.1 Mesorhizobium sp. M1A.F.Ca.IN.020.04.1.1 | reverse complement strand
CTTCAGCACCATATCGCCGAACACGCCGCCGAGACCGGTCGGCAGCGGCCAAGTGTTGGGCGGCGTCACGCAGCCGACGATCGCCGCGGCAAGCAGCGCGAAGCCGAACCAGGCAAGCCCGCGCTTGCCCAGCCTGTCGACGCCGCGGGCGGAGAAGAGCAGAAAACCCCAGATCACCGCCGGCACCAGCCCGGCGACGGCGGCAAGGCCGAAGAACTGCATGGCAAGGTCGGAAAACACCGCGCCCGCATAGCCCATGGCGTTGGTGACGAGATTGTTGGTGGCGTGCGAGAAGCTTGGATCGGCGACGTTCCAGGTAGCGAGGCTGGCGACGCCGAAAGCGGTGAACACGAACATCCCGGCGCCGACCAGGCGCCCAACCTGCCGCCGCGCGAACGCCTGGATGCCGTGCCCCGTATCGGTCAGCGCGAGCGGTGCTGAAGCGCCTGAACGCATGCCTCTTCCCCGTGTGTCGATGCCTGGCCGGATGCGTGACGCATGCCGGGAGATTCGTCTCCCAGACTATCGGCGGGAAGGTTAAGGGCGCATTAACCATGGCCTTTTACCGAGATGCTCCCGGAAAGGAGATGGCGGGCCCATGAAGCCCGCCATCTCTCATTGGCAAAGACGAAACGATCAGGCCCGTAAGGACCCGATCT
>NZ_RZSN01000413.1:0-672 GCF_003997315.1 Mesorhizobium sp. M1A.F.Ca.IN.020.04.1.1 | reverse complement strand
CCCCATATCCATTGAAAGATGCTGCGACAAGTACACTCAACGTCAGCTCCTCGCGGAGGCCGATGTTCCAATGCCTGCTTATCGCTTGGCAGCGAATGCGACGGAGGTTCAAAGCTTTGCAGCGGAGGTCGGGCTGCCGGTAGTTCTTAAGCCAGCCATCGGCAGCGGCAGCATCGGTGTCCGCTTGTGCCGCAATGTCGAAGAGGTGGCCGAACACACGAACCATCTGTTGGGCGGGGACCTTACGCAGTCTTTCCCAATCCTGGTCGAAGAATTCGCACAAGGCCCCTATTATTGCACTCATATAATGGGAAATGAGGTCATTGGGATTGCCGCTGCTGACTTCAGCCCGCCACCGCATTTCGTCTTTCATCAGTGCATCTGCCCAGCCCCGCTGAGTGATGACGAGCATAGGCGTATCGCCGATCTTTCGTTGCGCTGTTTGCGGGCTCTCGACCTTGGCTGGGGGCCAACGAACATTGAGCTCCGGTGGACGAGGCGTGGCCCAGTCGTCATTGAAGTCAATCCGCGTCTTTCCGGGGGTCCTCTCTCGGTTCAGCTGGCTTACGGCATCGATCTCATCAGCGAGCACATCAAGCTTGTCATCGGCGACGAATGGAATTTGCGCAGACGGCATTCGAATGTCGCAGCATGGCGGGCTCTACTTCCTGA
>NZ_RZSN01000412.1:0-672 GCF_003997315.1 Mesorhizobium sp. M1A.F.Ca.IN.020.04.1.1 | reverse complement strand
CCCCATATCCATTGAAAGATGCTGCGACAAGTACACTCAACGTCAGCTCCTCGCGAAGGCCGATGTTCCAATGCCTGCTTATCGCTTGGCAGCGAATGCGACGGAGGTTCAAAGCTTTGCAGCGGAGATCGGGCTGCCGGTAGTTCTTAAGCCAGCCATCGGCAGCGGCAGCATCGGTGTCCGCTTGTGCCGCAATGTCGAAGAGGTGGCCGAACACACGAACCACCTGTTGGGCGGGGACCCCACGCAGTCTTTCCCAATCCTGGTCGAAGAATTCGCACAAGGTCCCTATTATGGCGCTGATATAATGGGAAATGAGGTCATTGGGATTGCCGCCTCTGATTTCGGCCCGCCACCGCATTTCGTCTTCTATCGCGGCATCTGCCCAGCCCCGCTGAGTGATGACGAGCATAGACGTATCGCCGATCTTTCGTTGCGCTGTTTGCGGGCTCTCGACCTTGGCTGGGGGCCAACGAACATTGAGCTCCGGTGGACGAGGCGTGGCCCAGTCGTCATTGAAGTCAATCCCCGTATGGCTGGCGGCACTCTCTCGGTTCAGCTGGCTTACGGCATCGATCTCATCAGCGAGCACATCAAGCTTGTCATCGGCGACGAATGGAATTTGCGCAGACGGCATTCGAATGTCGCAGCATGGCGGGCTCTACTTCCTGA
>NZ_RZSN01000411.1:0-686 GCF_003997315.1 Mesorhizobium sp. M1A.F.Ca.IN.020.04.1.1 | reverse complement strand
GTAGAGCACTTCGCCGGTTCGGGCGAAGAAGCGCCTGTCAGTCGAGACCCCAGACGCGGTCACGGCAGCGTCTTCGTAGAGCGCGCTAGGGCCGAATGGGAAGACGAACTTTGAACTCCAGCGCTTGTTGCTGGTGCCTTCGATGGCCGAACTCTGTAGAAATCCCACCACCGATGCGAAGTCGTCGAAAGTGTCGAAGCGGCTGCGAAGGTAGCTGAAGTTCCGGCTCTCTAACCCGCCGGCATTCTGTTCCATCAACTCCAGCCATTTGGTCCAGGCCGCATCGTCGGAAAGGCGTTCCGCGCCGATGGTCAGGAGGTAGGGATTGTTGAAGATCAGGTTGCGCAGACGAAGTTGGGTCTGTGGACGATAGGAGAGAGCGTTCAACTCTTGTTCCGACAAGGCGCGGCCGGCAAGTTCCTCTGACCTCAGCACCCCCAAGAATTCCAGAAGGATCAGCCACGGCGTTTGCTCGTCATGCAGGCGGTGTCCCCAGATCGCCTCGTCGACCCAGAACGCTGGACCGGTGCGATCCTCGTGCGAGATCGGTCGCTTCAAAATCTCCATCGCTAGAGCCTCACCGTGACGCTACGCGATGATGCTCTGCCGTCGGGGTTTAGGTCGATGAACTTGAGGACGATTCCATCGCTGCGATCGTCACCATCGAGAACCCGGCGGCGCTCCAC
>NZ_RZSN01000040.1:0-37491 GCF_003997315.1 Mesorhizobium sp. M1A.F.Ca.IN.020.04.1.1 | reverse complement strand
ACCTTGCTTTGCCTGCCCTTCATTCCCGGATCGGCGGCGAGGCTGCTCGACCTGCTGGCTGTGCCGGCGGATAAGCGCAATTTCGCGCATGTCCACGCAGACCATGCGCTGGTGCCCGGCACGGCGCTGCCGGTGCCTGAGGGCGTGTTTCCCCGCTACGTCGAGCAGGACACCAAAGCCTGATGCTTGTCGACAGTCACTGCCATCTCGATTTTCCGGATTTTGCCGAGGAGCGGGCGGCTATCGTCGCCCGCGCTCTCGCAGCCGGGATCGGCCGCATGGTGACGATCTCAACGCGCGTGAAGCGTTTTCAGCAAACCATTGAAATTGCTAAATCTTTTAGTGAGGTCTATTGCTCAGTTGGTACTCATCCGCACAATGCGGCGGAAGAGCTCGATGTGACCGCAGAGGAGCTGGTACGGCTTTCCGACCATCCCAAGGTGGTGGCGATCGGCGAAGCCGGCCTGGACTATTTCTACGACCGCGCGCCGCGCGAGGCACAGGCGCAAGGCTTCCGCACTCACATCGCCGCCGCGCGCCGGACCGGCCTGCCGCTGGTCATCCATTCGCGCGACGCCGACGGCGACATGGCGGCGATTCTCGAGGAGGAGACAGGGAAGGGCGCTTTCCCCTTCATCCTGCATTGTTTTTCGTCCGGGCGTCGGTTGGCGGAAGTCGGCGTGGCGCTGGGCGGCTATGTCTCCTTCTCAGGCATCCTGACCTTCAAGAACTCGACCGAGTTGCGCGCGATTGCCGCAGATGTGCCGCGCGAACGGCTGCTGGTCGAGACCGACGCGCCTTATCTTGCGCCAATCCCGCATCGGGGAAAACGCAATGAGCCCGCCTATGTCGCGAATACGGCGAAGGTGCTGGCCGAGACCATCGGCGTCAGCGAGGCGGAGATCGCCGACATCACCACCGACAATGTCTTCCGGCTGTTTACCAAGATGCCGCGACCGGACGTGACGGCGGCCTGACATGGGCGACCAGCTGCTACTCACCATTCTCGGCTGCGGCTCGTCGCCCGGTACGCCGCGCATCACCGGCGACTGGGGCAATTGCGATCCGGCCAATCCGAAGAACCGCCGCATGCGCACGGCTGCTCTTGTCGAGCGGATCGCAGGGAATGGCGGCCGCACCACCGTCGTCATCGACACCGGACCGGATTTTCGCGCGCAGATGCTACTCGCCTCGGTCAAACACATCGACGCGGTGGTCTATACCCATCCGCATGCCGACCACATTCACGGCATCGACGATCTGCGCGGCTTCGTGCTCGAGCAACGCCGTCGTATCGATATCCATGCCGACCAGCCGACCATGCTGCGGCTGCGCCAGGCGTTTGGCTACTGCTTCGAGACGCCCCCGGGCAGTTCCTATCCACCGATCGTCAGGCCGCATCTCATAGACCATGCCCGGCCGGTGGTGATCGAAGGCGAGGGGGGTCCCCTCACCCTTGAGCCGCTGCCGCAGATCCATGGCGACATCATTTCGCTCGGTTTCCGCGTGGGCGAGCTCGCCTATTGCCCCGATATCAGCGACTTTCCAGCTGCCACAGCAGGAAGGCTTGAAGGCCTTGACGTGCTGGTGATCGACGCGCTGCAGTACAACAGCCATCCAAGCCATCTGTCGCTTGCCGAGGCACTGGGCTGGATCGAGAAGCTCTCGCCGAAAAACGCGGTGCTGACGCATATGCATGTGCCGCTGGACTATGCCGCCGTGATGGCCGAGACGCCGGACCACGTGGTGCCGGCCTATGACGGCATGATGATCGAAATTCCTTTTGAGTCAGAGCGATAGAGACGCCTGTTCACTTTGGCGCTTAGTCGTCAATCCGATTCTCTTTGGTGCTTCGGAAACTGATCGATGGTTCAGAATGTGTTTGTTCTGCTGCTCGGTTTCCCTGGCGTCGGCAAGCTGACGATCGCACGGGAACTCGGCACGGCACTTTCCGGCCAGGTCATCGACAATCACTGGATCAACAATCCTATATTGGCACTGCTTGCCGATGACGGTCGCCGCACTTTGCCTGATTCCGTCTGGGAGCAGACCGCCAAGGTCCGCCAGGCTGTCTTGGACACCGTCGCAACACTTTGTCCTCCCGCCGCCAACTTCATCTTCACGAACTCCGGCATCCAAGGAGACGCGAGGAGCCTCGCGTCCTACCAGCAGATGAAAGATGCGTCGGATCGACGAGGCGCTCACTTCGTGCCTGTGCGCTTGCTTTGCGAAGAGGCCGAACTGGTACGTCGCGTGATGTCGCCAACGCGACGTGACCGTCTCAAGTCGATCGATCCGGAAGTCGCGCGGCACCGCAGCCGAACAGTCGCTGTCCTTGACCCGAAGCACCCGAACAGCCTGACGATCGACGTAACAGCGATCAGCGCGGCGGAGGCGGCTACAAGGATTCACGAACACATCAAGGACCTCGTTGACGTTCCATAATCTATCTTATGCGACTTAGCCTAACGCTCGAAACCATGCGAACCAATTTCGAACCTCAAACGAAAATTGGGAGCATGAATGAAAAATGTCATCCTACGGTCAATCGTTGTCCCGCTCGCCTCGCGTGCGGGCACTGCGCTTGCTACCTACGTCGTCGCCAAATGGGGCCTTGATGGCACTCTGGCGGATCAGTTCGCAAACGGCGTGCTGGCTGTTGTTCTGGTTGGTTGTGACATAATCACCAGCAAGGCCCTCTCCCTTGTCGGGATCGACAAACAGGAGGCGGCCTAATTCATCGAAGCGTTGCTCGGCGCTGCCGGGTCCGTGATCTCCGGGCTCTTTGGCTCGGGTGATCAGGAAACCACGTCCCATGTCGATTACGGTCGCATGGTGCGTGACGCTGAGGCCGCAGGCTTCAATCCGCTGACCGCTATCCGCAACGGCGGATCGGCGGGCTTTACGTCAACGACAACCCCCGGTAATCCTGTCGGCGGCGCGTTATCACGCGTTGGTGATTGGCTCACCAATTTTAATCCGTTCGAAGACGCCGAACGGGCTCAACGGGGGAAGCTGCTTGACGCACAAATCGCAAACCTCAACGCGGAAACCGGAAATCTTCTACACACTGTTCCTAGTCGGCACGGGGCTATTGCTTCCGGCGCTGGTGTTCGGAATGCCCCGGCTTCCCTATCTCGGGGATGGGAAAAAGGACCGCCAGTAACGGTTCTTTCGCAGCTATCCGGTTCGCCGGTTGCTGCTCCGTCTGCTGGCTCGATGCCAGGGGGCGGCTCTACCTCGAAAGGTAACGCCGCCCTCTCCTCCTTCACGCCTCCTGAATTGAAGGATGGGAAGCTTAGCAACACTCCGTGGTTGGATAGCTTCTCCAATGGCTGGCTGCGTCATGATCCGACCACGCCAGACATGGCGGGGTTCGAAGACGCCTATGGGGACAGCGAAATCGGCTCGACCGTAGCCGGTGCTGTCTCGATGGGCCGCGATCTGCTCTATAACGCGGATCACTACATCAAGCAGGGCGACCGCTTCATTGCGGATCGGATTGGGCGGCTCCGCAAGGGCAAGCCCTACAAACCCGCGCGTGTTCGCGGGTCTGCCGCCTCGCGCGGCCAGCAACTCTATCAGACGCCGTTCGGAATGCCCCTGTCGGGGCCGTCCTATTGATGGCGTGCGCGTCCTGCGCACGTCGGCGGAAAATCTTGTCTGGCGCGCTCCGTCGCGTCCTCAACAAAGTGAAAGGTAAAAGAAATGGCTCCAAGAGGCGCTAAAGTAATCGATGGCGATTACGCCCGCATAAACCGTATGTCTACTCAACCGATTACGGTTGAGCGGTCATACCGCATTCATACCGCGCGTGGCATTACTTCGCTGCCTGCCGGCAAAATGGTTCCCATCGCGGCGATGCCGCTTCTTCGCGAAGATGCCGTCCGCTCGGGCCGTATGCGCTTCTCGTTCGAAATGATGGAAACGGCGGAAATCTTGATGAACGCCGTCTATGTCTCGGTAAAGGCCTATCTGGTGCCTTGGTCGGCCTTCACGCGCTTTGACAGCGTTGACGCCGTGAACCGCGCCTATGAAGGCGTCGAACAGTATGCGGGCGGTCCCGTTCAGCCGTTCGTCCAGCGTGAAACGTTCAACTCCGCGACAGCGGATGACATCAAGGTCTATCTCGGCCTTCACGCGAAAACCGGCGACACGGTGACCACGGCCTATCATGAGGCCTACAATGAAATCTGGAATTTCCGGGCGAAAAACCGGTCCCCGGATTTGAACCTGCGCGCCCTGACCGCAAAGAACCTCGCGCCGGCCTTTTGGCGGCATGAGCAGTTCCGCCACATCGTGCCGAACTTCGATCAGGCGCTTGTTGACGGCAACGTTGCTCTGAACGTCGTCAACACCAAGCTTCCGGTTAAGGGTCTCGGTCTGAAAACGTCGGCGCTCGGCACCGGTACGGGGTCCGTCCAAATCCGCGAAAGCGGTGGAACGACGGTCACCTATTCGCAGACCGAAAACACCGGAACCGGCGTGGCGATCAAAACGACGGCGGCGCCGAACGCCGGGGGCTTCCCGGACGTGTGGGCCGAACTGGCGGCGAACGGTATCACGGTGTCGCTGTCCAATATCGAACTGGCGAAAAAGACTGCTGCCTTCGCGCAGCTGCGGACCCAGTACAACGAATTGGACGACGATTACCTGATCAATATGCTCATGGATGGTTTGACCATTCCTGAACAGGCCCTTCGCCAGCCTATCCTGCTTGGCGAAGAAACGACCATTTTCGGCATGTCCAAGCGCTATGCGTCGGACGCCGCGAACCTCACGGAATCGGTCGTGAACGGTGCCACTCAAATCGAAATGTCGGTGGCAACCCCGCGCATTCCCACGGGCGGCATTATCATGGTCGTGGCGGAAATCACGCCGGAACAGTTGTTTGAGCGGCAGGCTGACCCGCTCTATCACTACCCGGTCGTACCCGGCGTGAACGCGCACACGGGCGCGAACTTTCCGCACTATCTGCGCGACACCCTTGACCCTGAAAAGGTCGAAGCGGTGCCGAACCGGTATATCGACGTCCAGCACGCTACGCCGACTGGCGTCTTCGGCTATGCGCCGTTGAACTATCGCTGGAACGTCAACACGCCGCGTATCGGCGGCAAGTTCTACCGGCCCGGCGCGACCGATCCTTTTGATGAAGATCGTCAGCGCTTGTGGGCGGTCGAAACGGTCAACCCGTCGCTCGGCACGGATTTCTACCTGTGCACGAACATGAACACCTCGGTGTTCGTCGTGACCAATCAGGATCCGTTTGAATGCGTCACCCAGGGCGATCTGCTCATTGAGGGCAATACCGTCATGGGCCCGACGCTCAAGGAAAGCGTGGACGATTACGCAAAGGTCCTGACGCACGTGGATCAGTCGCGACTGGTCAAGGGCGCGACGCCTGCCGACGACGTTCCGGCAGTCGGCATCAATCAGGGCGACTAATCGGAGGGCTTCGGCCCTCCCCCTTCCCTCTTAATCCTGAAAGGAAATCACAATGGAAATTCAAAAGCTTGGCGACCTTTCGCGGTGGCGTCTCCACGACGAAAAGGCGCTGTTCTTCTCCGATCACAAGGTTCGGACAATCCGTCTCGATGTCCGCGCGGCCGCGCCGGTCCACGTCTACTTGCATACCAATGCGGACGGCGAACTTGTGGACGAATTTCTGACTGTCTTGCCGGTCGGTCTCTCGGCGCTCGAGTTCCTGTCGAACGGCTGTTCGCTGGTCCTCGATAGCACGGGGCCGGTCGTCTATTGGACGCCGGAAATCGAGGCCGTTTCCTTCGAAAATGTCGAGGAAGAGACCTTTACGACCATCGCTCAGCGTCGGGAACGCAATCCGGAAGTGGAGTGGATGGAATTCATGATGCAGCAGAACATGAACCGACGCTTGGCGGCGATGGACGCCGAGTTTGAGCGGCGCATGGCCCAACTCGAAGAAAGGAACGCGACGAATGCCCATTCCCTCGAAGACGCCGGTGGATCAGGCGGCGGAGTTCATCAGCGAAAGGCTGAGAAACGTGCGAAACAGCCTGACGCACAAGCCGGCTCAACTGTCGCGGTCGAGGATGGCGAGGGGCGGCAGTCCGGGGCACAACGGGGATTACCCGGTGGTGACGCCGGGGCCGGATCGGGGAAGCCGGATGCAGTCGCCAAAGGTGAAAAATCTTGATGGATGATGCTGTCTTTGACGACGGCAAAGGCTCGGGCGCACGCGCCCGGGCCGCGAAGTCTGCCGTTGAACTGTACGTCCAGCGGGGCAGGCAAGCGCCTGCTGATCTGCTCGCCCTCGCCTATCCCGACGAACTGCCAATCCCGGAAACGGCGATGGTGTCGGGCGGCTATCGCGAGGCGCTCAACAGCATTCGCGATCGCGCCTATCTCATGGGCGAACGCTACGCCGCGCAGCAAATGCGGGCGGATCGCGAAGGCGTCAACATGCATCTGCTTGGGTTCTACGATGCATTCCAGCGCCAGTTGCGGGCGCTCGGCGTCCCTATGTTCGCCGCTGAATTCTCGCGCTCTCCTGAGCGCCAGGACGAACTGCACGCGGCTGGTATGACTAAGGCCCTGCGGGGGCAGTCCCCGCATGGTTACGGCCTCGCCTTCGATCTGGTCCACTCCAAGCTTGGGTGGGATTTGACGCGCCAGCAATGGACGCTCGTCGGCCATATCGGAAAAAGTGTCGCCGCCCGTGGTCGAATGAAAATCGATTGGGGCGGCGATTGGGAGTTCTATGACCCCGCACACTGGCAAGTGCGCGGCTGGCGTCTGTTAGTTCCGCACGCCTCGTAGGCGTCCGGTGCGTTCGCTCTTGGCGGGCCCGGCCTGTAGGTCCGGGTCCCGCTCAAGCGCGGTGATCAGTTCATTCAAACCGGCCATCTGGTGGCGGTACACGTAACCGAACACGTGTACCTTGTTCGCCTCTGCTTGCCTTGCTCTGAACCGGCGCTGACGCTCCCGGTTGGAGGCGGCTCTTGCCGTCTTATAGCAGGCCTCGCATTTGATGCTCCGCCACCCTCTCGGCCTTGGCTTAACCTGCTGACATTGCTTGCAAAACAGCGTGTCGGTGTTCGTCGCTGTCACGGGTGTAAGTTCCATGATTAACCCCTCATTAACCCCTGCGTTGGTAGTAACGCTCCGACCCTTGTATCCGTTACATGTAACGCGATCAAGAGGCCGGGCTCCGCTCTTATCATATAGGGCTGTAGGAGACCGGCCTCCCTTGGTGGGGGTTGACTGCGTGCGCGAATATCCATATTCGCGCGCGCCCCTGCATCCCTTGTCGTCTAATGCAGTTACTCAACACCCTATGTCGGGTGGTCGGTAATGTGCGGATCGCCTATCCGCCTGGACGACGGGACCGAACTAGGGTGTCGTAAATGTTGGCAATGCCTCAAGCAGAAATCCCAAGATTGGGTTGGTCGCTGCATTGCCGAAAGTCGAACTGCCACTGCAAGCCGCTTCGTGACGCTCACCTATGGCGGCGGTGATCATCCTGCAGCGCAGTTCCTGACTTATGAGCACGTCCAGCGCTGGCTTGTAGAAGTCCGGCGCAAGGCCTCTGTCCGGTATCTCGCCGTGGGCGAATACGGCTCGGAAAAGGGCCGCGCTCACTGGCATGTGCTCCTGTTTTATGAAAAGGGCGCTCCGCCCGATGTAGAGCTAAACAAGCGGATCAATCATAAAATGTGGAAACATGGCTTTAGCCAATGGGAAGAAATATCCACACAAGCCATCCGCTATTGCGTCAAGTATGTGCAAAAGGATAAAGGCGCGCTAGAAAAGCAGGCCAAGTTTGCGCTGTCAAAGCGCCCTGCCCTAGGCGCTAAGTACTTCGTAAAACTGGCCTCTGAATATGTTGAGGCGGGTCTTTCGCCGAAAGAGCTAAGTTATAGCTTCCCCGATGTCCTCAACAAAAAGACAAAGCTCCCGGAAACCTTCCGGCTCCCGAAACAATCGTTCAGTGCTGCTCACTTCGTGGAAAGTTTTGTCCGTCTTTGGCAAGAAAAATACGGCAACAGCCGTTGGCCATCGTCTGAACTGGTCGATTACTTTCTAGACCGGGAAGCAGCCAAAACGCCGCTCGATCTTGGGAAAGAGCGGTTTGCCGGTCGTGTGCCTAAACCTGAAAGACCTCCGCCCCATGGGTCGGAACCTGTTTACAGTCCTTCCGTAAATGCTTACTTCTCAGACACGCCGATTTGTCGGCTGTGGTTCTATCGAAACAAGGAAGGGGATTTGGTATGGCACGAAAAGCTAGGCAAAGCCGGGAACGCCGTTCGGAACGGTCGTATAGTACTGAAAGGGCTACGTCCCGACGGATAAACGGGCGACCTGTTCTCGAAAGGTCGGCGGGAATAGGCCATCGCTCCCGCGCCTCGGCGTCGGCAAGTCTGCGGGGCCGTATGGCGGAGCTCCCTGCCCTTCCTGAGCAAAAGCGCCAGCGCGCAGAAGCGGCAATCCGCCGACAGATAGAGCGCGGCGAGGCCCGCCGCCGTGCGCTGGTGACAGCGCACGACAGCCGCCGCGCGGCTGGGCTCTCAGCGCCAAACGAAAGTGGCAGGCGCAACGTGTCCCGGCTCAAAATCTCCGAGGCCTCATCCAAGCCGCGTCTAAAGGCCGCAACGTCTCAAGCGAAGCTTTCGCCCCCGGCGCGTGACGACAAACGGCCTCACTGTAAGGCGCGGCCTCGGGATAATCGCCCCTCGGGCGGAAAAGGGTCTGGGAAACGATTTGTCCCATGGTGCGGCTGAAGTTATCCACAATCTGGCCTATACACAGAAATGTGAGTGGACCAGTTGACGGAAGTCCGCAAATCAGATCGAAAAAGCAACGGGAAGTGGTCTTCCCGTTCGCAAAAGTTTCGCCGTGAAAGAGCATAGTCTATCTTATGCGACTTTCTGATATGGATCACGTAGAGGCGATAAAGCGATCCTATCGACGTGCCCTCGCTGCGAGCGCTCACATTCGGACTATTGAACAATGACCTCTTCATCTTCCTTTCTTGGCTTTCCCGATTGCCTCGCCGGAGGCCGCGTGCCTCGCATGGTGATCTACGGTGCCGGTCATGGCAGCACCTATCCGCGAAAGGACAGCAGCGGCCATGCTCTGGCCGCCAACGCCATCCGCGCTGCGAGCCAGGACGATGCGCCGCTGGTCGAGCATTGGGATTTAGATCTCGGCGGTCCATTGTTCGACGGCAAGCCGGTCTGCTGCGTCGATGCCGGCAACATCTCGACGGTCATGCACGACAATGAGGGAAACCGGGCGCGGATCGAAGCGAAGACGCGCGAGGTCCTGGCCGCGTCGGCCGTGCCGATCCTGCTCGGCGGTGACGATTCCGTGGTAATTCCCTTTCTCGCCGGCTTTGCCGGTCACGGGCCGGTCTGGATCCTGCAGATCGACGCGCATATCGACTGGCGCGACGAGGTCGATGGCGAACGCTACGGCTATTCGAGCCCGATGCGCCGGGCGAGCGAGATGCCGCATATCGCCGGCCTCGTGCAAGTCGGCCTGCGCAGCGTCGGCAGCGCACGCCTGGCTGAAATCGAAGCGGCGCGACGCTATGGCAGCCGCTTTGTGACTGCCCGCGAGCTTCATGCCCAGGGCGTCGACGCAGCTCTCAGCCACATTCCGGACGGCGCGCGCGTCGTCGTGACCTTCGACTGCGACGGCCTCGATCCCAGCATCATGCCGGGCGTGGCGGCGCGCACGCCAGGCGGCCTCACCTACACCCAGGCGATCGACCTGATCGCCGGCCTCGGCAAGCGGGCCAGGATCGCAGGATTTGATCTGGTCGAATTCTATCCGCCTGCCGACCTTGACGGCCTGTCGGCGCTGACTGCAGCCCGGCTTCTCGTCAATGTCATCGGCACTGTCGTTCGGCAGGTTTAACTCAGATGGCCTGATGCCCCGACGAGATTCCCCGTTATGGCCGACCGATGTCGCTTCGAGCTCATGCCGGACCACCCTACCCGGTGGGACTGCGCTGCCGGCATCAGCGTTGACGCCACATCCGCGTTTATCTTTGCCAGAAGGGCAGCTTGGCGATCTCTTCCTCGGCCTGCTCTTTCGTCAGTCCGATATCGTCGATCAGATGCGGGTTGGCCTCTGATATCCGCTTCAGATCCCAGCGAAACCGTATCTGCTCGCGCCGGGCTGCGATCATGCCTCGCAGGGTCTGCAGGCTGTAGCGCCGGCGCGATGCCTGCCCGACCAGCGTTGCCAGCTGCGGGATCGATGCAAACGTGTCGTTCATGGCAACCTCCTATGGTTTGCGGCCCCATGCTTTTCGAGTTGGGGCCTTCCACCTGAATGAGGTTGGATTCTGCAGGATGCGGGCTGCGCCGTAATTAAGCGCATCCAAATAGTTCTCAAAACTTCCAAATCGGCCTGAGCGGTTCATCGGACATGACGAACTGCTCTACCCGCCTCACACTTTTCCTGGAATTGCTCTATAGATGCGCCGCATGCAGGGATCGCGCTTTGCCTTCGGCCCGTACGTGCTTGATTCAGCTGCGGGAACATTGCTTCGGAACGATGTCCCCGTGGCCGCCGGCTATCGGGGGCTGAAGCTGCTTGCCGCGCTCGTGGAACGTCCCGGCGAAATCCTGGCCAAGGCCGACCTGATGGACGCGGCATGGCCGGGCACGGCCGTCGAGGAAGGCAACCTCACCGTCCAGATCGCGCAGCTCAGAAAGCTGCTCGGCCCCGCCGCCGACGGCGGTGAATGGATCGCTACGGTGCCGCGCGTCGGCTATCGCTTCACGGGGGTCATCGAACAGCTTGGCGAGACGAAACGAAAACCTTTGCCACTGCCCGGCAAGCCTTCGATAGCCGTGCTGCCCTTCGTCAATTTCGGCAATGATCCCGAGCAGGAATCCTTCGCGGACGGGTTGACCGAAGACCTGATCACTGACCTGTCCAGGAACGCGGGACTGTTCGTCATCGCGCGCAACTCGGTCTTCGTCTACAAGGGAAAGCCGATGGATGTGCGCGCGATCGCCGAGGACCTTGGCGTGCGTTACCTGCTTGAGGGGAGCGCAAGGCGCGCCGCGGGGCGTGTGCGCATCAACGCGCAGCTTGTCGACGCGGTGAGCGGTGAACATCTGTGGGCGGAACGCTTCGATCGCAGTCTGGAAGATATTTTTGCCGTCCAGGACGAGGTAACGGCCAAGATCGTGGAGGCGCTGCTCGGCCGGCTGCGCACGCAGCCGCCGCGCAATCGGCCCAAGAATCTCGAGGCCTACGATTTGTGCGTGCGGGCGCGAAAACTGATCGACGACTCGCCTCAGACGGCGCGGGAGGCGCATCTGATGCTGACGCGCGCGGTCTCGCTCGATCCGGAATATGCTGAGGCCTATCGCTGGCTCGCCATGAACCATTGGATGGGATGGGTGCATTGGGGCGAGCCCGTCGACCCCAACCGGAGCATTGCCTTGGAGCTGGCCCGCAAAGCCGTGACGATCGACCCCAACGACGCCGGCTGCCGCTGGGTGCTTGCCAACCTGCTTGCCTATGAGCATCGCTTCGGCGAGGCGGATGCCGAATTCGCCAGAGCGTTCGAGCTCGATCCGAACGAGGCCGACGCCTGGGCGACATTGTCCGATATTGAGGTCCTAGCCGGGCGGATCGAGGAAGGCCTTGAGCACATTCGCAAGGCGTTCCGGCTGAACCCGTTTCCGCCGAGTTGGTACTATCTCACGCTCGGCGCCGCGCAATATGCGGCCCGCGACTATGAAGCCGCCATCGAGACGCTGCGCCGGGACGAGACCTATCGGACCAGCTCACGCCGTTTCCTGGCGGCAAGCCTTGCGCAGCTCGGCCGGTTCGAAGAGGCGCGCGCGGAGGTCGAGATGTTCCTTATCGCCAACCCGCATTTCACGACCAGCCACTGGGTCTGGACCGAGCCGTTCCGCGACGACGCGATGCTCGAGCATTTCGTTGACGGGTTCCGCAAGGCCGGGCTTCCGGACTGACGGCCAGAAAGGAATGGCGCGACCTATTCTTCGAAGCGGCTCGTCGCCTCGCGATCGCGCTCGTATCGCTTGCTGACTGGAAACGGCGGCAGCCACGACTCGCGACGGATGATCCAGCTTTCGTAGGTCGGGGCTAGCTGGTCTGGGGCGTCCAGGGTCCCGAGATGCACTTCGATCTCGTCCGCGGTGCGTGCGAAAACGGACGAACCGCAGCGCGGACAGAAAAACCGCCCGGCATAGTCGCGCGTCTCACCGTCGATCGTAACCGCGTCCTGAGGGAATACCGCCGAAGCATAAAAGAGCGCGCCATGATGTTTGCGGCAATCGAGACAATGGCAGATGCAGACCCTGTATGGGCGGCCCGACGCCACAAGTCGGACATTGCGACACAGGCAGCCGCCGGTGAATCGGTCCATGTTGCGTCTCCTTCAAAGCCGTGCGGTGGAACGTTAGCAGCGAACTCGCCCAGGCGTCCAAGGCTGAGACGTCTCGCTTGCGTGGCTCTCAAAAGCCGGATTCCATAGAGATCGATTTGATCCGTGGCTTGCCGTCTTAGAAAAACCCATCGAGAAAAGCCGCCGTCCCATGCGAGAGGCTGACGATCTTGTTCGTCGCCTGGCGATAGAATTTGAAGTTGAGCTCGGTCTCAGGCCTGCCATCGCTCCAGTCCTTGAACCGCTTGAGCTCGTCCCGACCCAATCGCCGCGTTGCCAATGCGGTGCGGCGGATGGCAACACTGACGCGCGGCGTCTGCCGTTCGCGGTCGGATCTTTTGGGAATGGCCTCGGATGACGTGACAACGCCCCGTGCGACCAGCCCCTGTCCGGCTTCGTTTTCGCTGGCGAACACAAAGATCGTGTCGCCTTCGGCGATATGCTTGCCGCCATACATGGTTTTCTGCGCCGCGAATGAGAATGTCTCGGCCAGCGGATCCTTGACCTCGGCCTTGATCGCGAACGCCATGCCTCACGCATCCCGGCTGATGGTGATCCGGTAGGTCAACTTGCGCTTGGCGCCTGGCGGGATCAGCATCACGCCCGGCTTGTCGGCGAATTCGCCGTCGAAATCGACCGGGCTTGCAACGCCATGCCAGGGCTCGATGCAGAGGAACGGCGCGCCGCCGGGCTTGGACCAGATGCCCAATTCGTTGAATCCCTGCCACGACATTTCGATCGCCGGCCCCCGCCCGGCGGCATAGCGCACGCTGGTGCTGGCGGGCCGGTCCAGAATGACGGCGTCGTCATCGAACAGCCGCTCGGAGAGGGCAAGCGTCTTGCCCTCGACGGGCGTTGGCTGCGGCGTCGCCAGCATGAGCCCGTCCTTCAGGCGCCGTATCGGAGCGGGTTCATCGTCGGCAAAGGTCAGCCGGTAGGCTTCCTTGGGCAATTCCGGCAGCAAAGGCCAGTTGAAGGCCGGGTGGGCACCGACCGAGGCCGGCAGCACCTCGTCGCCTGTGTTGGCGACCTCGAAGGTCACGCCAAGCTGGCTGGGGCCGAGGCTGTAGCTTATGGCCAGCCGAAAGGCGAATGGGTAGCGGGTGCGGGTCTCGGTGTCATCGGTCAGGACCAGCGTGCAGGAGGAAGGTCCCTGCTCCACCCAGGCAAAGCGCCTGTCGCGGGCGAAGCCATGCTGCGTCATTGGATAGGCTTTGCCGCGATGGCGCAACTGGTCGCCTTTCAGCCGGCCGACTATCGGAAACAGCACCGGCGAATGACGCCGCCATTCAGGCCCCGCCTGCCACAGAAGTTGCGTGCCCTCGGCATCGCGCAAGGAGACCACCTCGGCCCCCTGCCCGACGATGCTCGCCGAGATGCCGTCACCGTCAAGCGTCAGCTGTTCCATGCGTCCTCGCGACTGGCTGGTCGGGCCGGCAGGCTAGCAAAAGGCCTCGCCTGATCTCAAGGGCAGCAGGCAGTGCGGCACCCCCTCAAGCAGCCGCCGCAAACGACCGACAGCGTTGCCACGCCAGACACGATGCCAAAAGACAAACCGTGGCCAGCGGTTTACCCGTCGGCCACGGTTCGAAGCTGTTGCCTGCTACGGTCCGGACTATTCGCGTTCGCCGGTAAAATTCAGCAGCAGCTGGAAGATGTTGATGAAGTTCAGATACAGCGAGAAGGCGCCGAAGACGGCGAGCTTCTGTTGCGATTCGGCGTCGAAATTCTCGGCATACTGCTCCTTGATCGTCTGCGTGTCCCAGGCGGTCAGGCCGATGAAGACGGCGATGCCGATCACGGAGATGGCGAACTGCAGCGCGGTCGAGCCGAGGAACAGGTTGACGAGGCTCGCGATCACCACGCCGATCAGGCCCATGATCAGGAAGGACGAGAACTGCGTCAGGTCGCGCCTGGTCGTGTAGCCGTAGAGGCTGGTGGCGCCGAACATGGTGGCGGCTATGAAGAAGGTGCGCGCGATGCTGGTGCCGGTGAACACCAGGAACACGGAAGCCAGCGACAGGCCCATGACCGCGCAAAAGGCCCAGAACATCGCCTGAGCGCTCGCCGCCGACATCGTCTGCATCTTGAAGGAGAAGAACATGACGAAGGCGAGCGGCGCCAGCATCACCACCCATTTCAGCGGCGTGGAGAAGATCGGGACGTAGAGCGCCGGCGTCGAGGCCACAACAAGGGCGACGAGGCCGGTCACGACGAGCCCGAGGCCCATATAGTTGTAGACGCGCAGCATGTGCCGGCGCAGGCCCTCGTCATAGACGGCACCGGCCCGAACGCCGGTGCCCATTCGGTATCCAAGATTAGGGCTGTTCATTTCGTTTCTCCTTGGTTTGGTCGGTTCGATTGGCTGTTTCAATAGAGAGTGCGGGCGAGCTTTTCGGCGGCCCGGTCGAGATCGCCGGCATCGCCTTGTCCGACGACGGCGTAAGCGACCTCGCCGATCTGGAAATAGGCGGACGAAATATCGCCCAAGGGCGCGACGGTGGGCTTCACGACGTCGAACGTGCCTGGCCTGATCGCAAACAGCGACACCAGCCCGAGGTCCTTCGTTTCGAGTGCCATCTCGACGCTCGGCCCGAACCGCGACGGATAGATCTGAACATCGCGGATCCGCCAGTCGTCGGGCAATGACGGCATGACGATCGCGGTCGCGGCGCGGATCTCGTCGGCATTGTAATTCGGCGCCTCGGCCTGGGACGGCATCGTCTCACGCACTAGCGTCGTCCGGTGGGCGCTGACCGCTTCCTCGACATAGGCGGGCGGCTGCGTCGAGGCGACCACCTTGCTGACGGCGATCGGCCCGAAGACGCCGTTCGCAAGCCACCCTGCCGCCACCAGCACGGCGGCGGCCGCGGCGCGCTGCAGCACGGAAAAGGCTCGGTCCCTGGCAAGCACCCTTTCCAGCCGACGCGCCGCGTCGGTCGTCGCCGTGCGCGCCATTGCGCCTGGCCCGGCCAGCGCCACGCGCAACTCGTCGCGCGTTCTGAGATCCGACATCACACGCGCAGCCACTTCGGGACGAGCGGACAGGAACGCCTCGACCTCGATGCGGCGGGCGACGTCGAGCTGATCGTCGACATAGGCGTCGAGATCGGCATCGGTCACCGGATCGACGATGGCGGTCATGATTCACCTCCCACGATCCTCAGGTGATTTTTGCCGCGCGCCGGAGCGCCCTCCTCCATCTCGCGCAGCGCCGCACGAGCGCGGCCGATGCGCGACATCAGGGTTCCGAGCGGGACGCCACTGACGTCGGCGGCCTCTGCGTAGCTCAACCCTTCGATGGCGACGAGATGCAGCGCGGCGCGCTGCTCTTCCGGCAGCGACAGGAAGGCTTCGCGCACCTGCGAAAGGCGCACCGAATGGTCCTGGGACGCCGGCATGTTTTGCTCGGCGAGACGGCCTGCCTGCTCGATGCGCGCTGCCTCGGACCGCCGCGAGCGCATGCGGTCGATGAAGATGTTGTGCAGGATCGCCAGCAGCCAGGCGCGCGGGTTGCCGCCCGAACGAAAGGTGCCGCGCCGCTCATAGGCGCGCACCAGCGCGTCGTGGACCAGATCCTCGGCATCGGCGCTGTCGCGCGTCAGCGAGCGTGCGTAGCGCCGCAGCGAGCCCAACTGCCCGACGATATCGAAGCGTGCCATCGACCGTTTCATGCCCTGTTTACGGAGCATGTGGGGATTTTAATCCCTGGCTGCCGTTTCTTTCTGCGATTCCCGCGAGGAGTTGCGCCGGCCTCGGGAGAGCCAGGAACGAGCGGGCAAACGGAGGAAACCGCTGGCGAAGCGCGGCCGATTTGCGTATCACTCCGCCGCCACTGGAGCCCTATCGATGTTCGAGACCCTGCAGCCCGCGCCCGCCGACAAGATCCTTGCGTTGATCGGCCTTTACCGCGCCGACACGCGCCCCGGCAAAGTCGACCTCGGTGTCGGCGTCTACAAGGATCGTGACGGCAGGACGCCGGTGATGCGGGCCGTGCGCGAGGCCGAGAAGCGGCTGCTCGCGGGCCAGGACACCAAGACCTATCTCGGCCTCGCCGGCGACACCGGCTTCAACGCCGCCATGATCAAGCTTGCCTTCGGCGAGAAGGCCGATCATTCGCGCATCCGCGCAGCGCAGGCGCCGGGCGGATCGGGCGCGCTCAGGCTGGTGGCCGAGCTTCTGCAGCGCACGCGCCCAGGCGCGACGGTGTGGCTCTCCGATCCGACCTGGCCGAACCACCTGCCGGTGATGCGCGCCGCCGGCCTACAGGTGCGCGACTATCCTTATTTCGACGCTGTTTCCGGCGCTGTCCGTTTCGACGACATGCTGGCGGTGCTCAAGACCGCCAATAGCGCGGATATCGTGCTGCTGCATGGCTGCTGCCATAACCCGACCGGTGCCAATCTGGATGCTGCGCAATGGGCGAACGTTGCCGACGTTCTGCTTGAGCGCGGCCTGCTGCCTTTCGTCGACATCGCCTATCAGGGCTTTGGCGAAGGGCTCGACGCCGATGCCACCGGCCTGCGGCTGCTCGCCGGCAAGGTGCCCGAGATGGTCGTCGCCTCGAGCTGCTCGAAAAATTTCGCCGTCTATCGCGATCGCGTCGGTGCCGCCATGATCATGGCCAAGGACGGCGCACAGGCCGACGTGGCGATGAGCCAGATGCTGGCAGCGGCGCGAGCGCTCTATTCGATGCCGCCGGACCATGGCGCTGCGGCCGTACGCATGGTGCTGGAAGACGCCGATCTGAAGAAGGTCTGGGAGACGGAACTCGAGGAGATGCGGCTGCGCATGCTCAGGCTGCGTGTCGCCTTCGCCGAGGCGTTGCGCCGGCAATCCAACTCCGATCGCTTCGATTTCGTGGCCAGCCATCGCGGCATGTTCTCCCGCCTGGGGCTCACCGAAACGCAGGTTGAGCGGCTGCGCACCGAGCACGCCGTCTATATGGTGGGTGACAGCCGCATCAATGTGGCAGGTCTGCCTGAGGATGGCATGGACGAGCTCGCCAAGGCGATCGTTTCGGTGCTCGACTGAGCGCCGGCGCAACTGTGGACAATCGGCTTTTGCCAGCCGGCGGGATTGGTCGCCCGCCGCGGCGCGCGCTAGGGTTTGTTGCATGAAACCCTCCAAAGACATCTCCCGTCTGATCGAGATCATGGCGGCACTGAGAGCGCCGGAGACCGGCTGCCCCTGGGACATCGAGCAGAACTTTTCCACCATCGCCCCCTACACGATCGAGGAAGCCTATGAAGTGGCGGATGCGATCGCGCGCGGCGACTTCGACGATCTGCGAGAGGAACTGGGCGACCTTCTGCTGCAGGTCGTCTACCACGCGCAGATGGCGCAGGAGATTGGCGAGTTCGCGATCGGCGACGTTGTCGAGGCGATCACCACCAAGATGATCCGCCGTCACCCGCATGTCTTCGGCGACGAGAAGGCGCGCAGCGCCGGCATGGCCAAGGGCATGTGGGAGAAGATCAAGGCGGTGGAGAAGGCCGAGAAGCGCAACGCCCGCATCGCGCGCGGCCTCGACCCGGAAGATCACGGCAAGGGCTATCTCGATAGCGTGCCGGTTGCGCTCCCTGCGCTGACCCGCGCGTTGAAGCTGCAGGAGAAGGCTGCGCGCGTCGGCTTCGACTGGAGCGAGGCAGCACCCATCCTCGACAAGATAGAGGAAGAGATCGGCGAGCTGCGCGAGGCGCTGGTCACGGGCGACGCGGCACCCATCAAGGATGAGTTCGGCGACATGCTGTTTGCCGTCGTCAATCTCGGCCGCCATTTGAGACTTGATGCCGAAGCCGCGCTGAGCGGCACCAACGAGAAGTTCCGCTCGCGCTTCCATTATGTCGAGCGGGAGTTGGAGGCTTCCGGGAGGTCGTTGGAACAGGCGACTTTGGACGAGATGGAAACCCTCTGGCAGCAGGCCAAAAACGCAAGATAAGCAGCGGCCTAGCCGTGGTTCCTGCGGTTCAGCCGGGTCTCGATCTCCTGGCGGGCGCTGTGCGTGGCCGTCAGTGAGATGGTGACGCTGCCGTCCTCATTGTCGCTCCGCGAGACGACATCGCCATTGCGATAGAGCCAGTCGACCTGGCCGAGCTCAGCGGGGCTCAACGTCACCGTCATCGTTTCCAACTCGCCCGACACTCTGGCCTCGATGAGCGCCTTGAGCGCATCGATCCCCTCGCCGGTCGCTGCCGATATCGCGATCGGCGGCGCCTTGCCGCCGGCGCTCTCGGCAAGCAGGCGCTCGCGATTGCCTTCGTCGAGCAGGTCGATCTTGTTCCACACCTCGATCACGCGGCTGGTGTCCGCGGCATCGACGCCGAGATCGCCAAGGATGCGCTCGACATCCTCGGCCTGCGCTGCCGTGTCCGGATCAGAGATATCGCGCAGATGCAGCACGAGATCGGCCTCGACGACCTCTTCCAGCGTCGCCCGGAAGGCCGCGACCAGATGAGTCGGCAAGTCCGAGATGAAGCCGACCGTGTCCGACAGGATGATCGGCGTGCCGTGCGGCAGGCGCACGCGGCGCAGCGTCGGATCGAGCGTGGCGAACAGCATGTCCTCCGCCGGCACCCCTGCCCCGGTCAGCCGGTTGAACAGCGTCGACTTTCCGGCATTGGTGTAGCCGACGATCGCAACTACCGGAAATGGCACCTTCTTGCGTTTTGCGCGGTGCAGGTCGCGGGTGCGGCGAACCGTTTCCAGCTCATGTTTGAGCTTGGTGATCTTGTCCTGCAGGATCCGCCGGTCGGATTCGATCTGCGTTTCGCCGGGACCGCCCAGGAAACCCGCGCCGCCGCGCTGCCGTTCGAGGTGGGTCCAACTGCGCACCAGCCGACCCTTCTGATAGTTGAGATGCGCCAGCTCGACCTGCAGGGTGCCTTCCTTGGTCCTGGCGCGCTCGCCGAAGATCTCGAGGATAAGCCCGGTGCGGTCGAGCACCTTGGCGTTCAGTTCCTTCTCGAGATTGCGCTGCTGCACCGGCGTGAGCGGATGGTCGACGATGACCAATTCCGCCTTGCGTTCCTTCACGATGTCGGCGAATTCGGCCACTTTGCCGCTGCCGAGCAGCGTTGCCGGGCGGGGATCGGTGACCGTCACCACTGCGGTGTGGACCGGGTCCAAGTCGATGGCGCTGGCAAGCCCGACCGCCTCGTCGTGGCGGGCATCCGCCGAGCGGCTCAGGCGCGGGCGGCTCGAATCCTCATCGCCGCGCGGCTGGCGCGCAAGCACCGGCACAATGACAACCGCCCGGGTCGGATCCTTGGCTTCCGGCCCGAGTTGATGTCCTTGTTTCCCGCGAACTCTGCGGTCCGCGTCCTGCTCACGTGCCAATCAGGCGCCCTGGCCTTCCTCGCCATCAAACATCTGAACCGGCTGGCTCGGCATGATCGTGGAAATGGCGTGCTTGTAGACGAGCTGGGAATGCCCGTCGCGCCGCAACAACACACAGAAATTGTCGAACGAAGTGACCACGCCGGTCAGCTTCACACCGTTGATGAGAAAGATGGTAAGTGGATTTTTGCTCTTGCGAACTGAATTCAGGAACAGGTCCTGAAGGTTTTGCGATCGTTCCGCCATTGTTTTTGTCTTTCGCCGATCCCCTTCGGTCTGCAGGCCAATGCGCCAAATTACGAGGCGCCTGTCAAGCGCGCAAACCCCCTCTTGCCGCCTAAACGACAAGCAGAACGAGATAGTTGAGATTCATTCCACCTTTGCGGTTATCAGGCTGGACTTTTTTCCGCAATGTCAAAAAATGCCTGCCGCAACGAAAGTGTCATGGAACCGGGGTGGCCGTTTGCGATCGGCGCGCCGTCGATTTCGACTACCGGCATGGCGATCGTGGTCGCGGAACTGATGAAAGCCTCGCGCGCTGCCTTGGCTTCGGCGATCGAAAACCCACGCTCCTCGATCTTCAGACCGAGCTTTTCGGCGACGTCGAACAGTGTCGTGCGGGTGATGCCGCGCAGGATGCCGTGTTCGGCCGGCCGCGTCACCAGGACGCCGTCGCGGGTGACGATCCAGGCATTGGACGAGCCGCCCTCCTTGACCGTGCCGTCGGAGTCGACGAACCAGGCCTCCTGGGCGCCGGCTTCCTTGGCCTTCTGCTTGGCGAGCACATTGGCAAGCAGGCCGGTGCTCTTGATGTCGACACGGTCCCAGCGATTCTCCGGGACGGTGATGACCTTGATGCCGGTCTCAACCCGCTTGGCGGCAGCAGAGGGGTCGGCCTTCCGGGCGGTTATAACCAAGGACGGACGGGTGCCGGCTGCCGGAAAGACGAATTCACGGCTGGCGACGCCGCGCGTCACCTGGAGATAGACGAGGCCGTTGACGACGTTGTTGCGGCGCACCACCTCGCGCAGCAGCATCGGCAGGACGCCTTCCGAGACGGGCCATGCGATCGACAATTCCTTGAGCGAGCGCTTGAGCCGGGCCAGATGGCGCGGCATGTCGACGATAAAGCCGCGCGCCACCTCGCAGACCTCATAGACGCCGTCAGCGAACTGATAGCCGCGATCCTCGATATGGACGCGGGCTTCGGCATGGGCAACGTAGCGCCCGTTCACATAGGCAATGCGCGGCATGGGCTACCTCAGGGAAATGTCCGGCTCTCTTAAGCGATTCCGCCGCTGCCGTAATGAACAATCGCGTGGGCCAGCCGGCGTTGGGCAATTCCAGACGGAATGGTACGGCGAAGCCGCCGACCCCAACCGGCGCTGCACACTTTTCCTGGATTGCCTTTACACGCCCAGCGACTTCAGCTTGCGGTGCAAGGCTGATCGCTCCATGCCGATGAACTCGGCCGTCTTCGAGATGTTGCCGCCGAAGCGGTTGATCTGGGCGATCAGATAGTCCTTCTCGAATTGCTCGCGCGCCTCGCGCAGCGGCAGCGCCATGATGTGCTGGTCCGACTGGTTGGGGGTGCGCGGCATGACGTCGCCGATCTCGGAGGGCAGAAGGTCAGCGGTGATCGGGGCGTCGACGTCTCCGCCTCGCGCCAGGATCATCAGCCGCTCGACATTGTTGCGCAGCTGGCGCACGTTCCCCGGCCAGTTGTGCGCCTGCAGCACGGCCAGCGCGTCGTCACCGATGCGGCGCGGCTTGATACCGGCCTGCCGCGCGATCTGCTTCATGAAATTGTCGACGAGATACGGAATATCCTCTCGCCGTTCGGCGAGACCCGGCACAGTGACGGGGACCACCGCCAAGCGATGATAGAGGTCCTCGCGGAAGCGGCCATCGGCAATCATGGCCTCCAGGTTTTGCGCTGTGGAAGAGATGATGCGGACGTCGACCTTGACCCGCTTTGTGCCCCCTACCCGCTCGAACTGCTGCTCGACCAGCACGCGCAGAATCTTGTTCTGCGTCTCGCGCGGCATGTCGGCGACCTCGTCGATGTAGAGGATGCCGCGATGCGCCTCCTCCAGCGCGCCGACCTTGCGTTCGGTGCCGTTCGATTCGGTGCCGAACAGCTCGATCTCCATACGTTCCGGCGTGATGGTGGCGGCGCTCAGCGTCACGAACGGCCCGTTCTTGCGCGCCGACAGCGCGTGGATGGCGCGCGCCGTCAGTTCCTTGCCGGAACCCGACGGACCGATGATCATGATGCGGCTGTTGGTGGGTGCGACACGCTCGATGGTCTGCCGCAGTTGGCTCATCGCTGACGACATGCCGATCAGGTCGAAGGTCTCGCCGCTGCGCAGCTTGAGGTCGGAGACCTCGCGCCGCAATTTCGAAGTTTCCAGCGCGCGCTCGGCGATCAGGATGAGACGGTCGGCCTTGAACGGCTTCTCGATGAAATCATAGGCGCCACGCCGGATGGCCGACACCGCCGTTTCGATGTTGCCGTGGCCGGAGATCATCACCACCGGCATGTTCGGATGCATCGTCTTGATCTCGTCGAGCAGCGCCAGGCCGTCGAGGCGCGAGCCCTGCAGCCAGATGTCGAGGAAAATCAGCCGTGGCGCGCGATCGGCAATCGCCGCCAGCGCGCTGTCCGCATCGTGTGCCGTGCGGGTTTCGTGACCTTCGTCGCTCAGGATACCGGCGACCAGTTCGCGGATGTCTTCCTCGTCATCGACGATGAGAATGTCAGACGCCATTACCGACCTTTTCAGTTTCTCGTTCGTGTTCGTCGCGGCCTTCGCCGCGTGGCGGCGCGGCGACGACCGCCGCCGGCGGCAGGATGATCGAGATCATCGCGCCCCGGCCGCCGTGGAAATCGGGCGGCGCGTCGTGCAATTCGAGCCGGCCGCCATGGTCCTCCACGATCTTCTTGACGATAGCGAGGCCAAGGCCAGTGCCTTTTTCGCGCGTCGTCATGTAGGGCTCGAGCAGTCGCTGCCGATTCTCGCGCGGCAGCCCTTTGCCGTTGTCGATAACATCGATTCTTATGGCGCCATCTTGGCGCCCGGCTTGAATCCGGATTGTGCCGTCGGAACGGTCTTGCGCATCAAGTCCGTCGATGGCCTCGGCGGCGTTTTTGATGACGTTGCCGAAGGCCTGCGCCATCAGGCGGCTGTCGAACGTTCCCTTGAGCGGCTCGTTGCCGAAATCACGCTGGAAAGCAATGTCGGAGCGGCTGACTTCCACCAGGAACGAAGCTTCGCGCAGCGACTCGCGCAGGTCTATCACCTTCATCTCCGGCTTCGGCATGCGGGCGAAGGCCGAGAATTCGTCGACCATGCGGCCGATGTCCTCGACCTGACGGATGATGGTGTCGGTGCACTGATCGAAGACTTCACGGTCCTCGGTGATGACCTTGCCGTAACGGCGCCTGATGCGCTCGGCCGAGAGCTGGATGGGCGTCAGTGGATTCTTGATCTCATGGGCAATGCGCCGCGCCACATCGGCCCAGGCCGAGGACCGCTGCGCCTGCACGAGATCGGTAATGTCGTCGATGGTGACGACATAGGATTTTTCCTCCGAGCCGTCGTCTCCGGCCTCGACGGTGACCTGGACATTGAAAGTCCGTTCCATGCCGGCGCGGAAGAAGGTCACCTGCTCGCGATAGACCGGCTTGCCGGATTGGCGCCCGATCTCGAAGACGCGACCGACATGAGGCAGGATGGCGGACAGGTTCTGTCCGAGCGCGGCACTCGCCGAGATCGCCAGCATCGTTTCGGCCGAGCGATTGGCGATGGTAATGACGCCGTACGGATCGACGCCGATGACCCCTGCGGTCACGCCAGCCAGCACCGCCTCCGAGAACCGCCGCCGCTCGTCGATCAGGTCTTTGGCCGACAGCAGCTCGTTGCGCTGCGATTTGAGCTCGAGGATCATGTTGTTGAAGGTCTCGCCGAGCGAAGCGACGTCGCCGTCCGATTGACGCACGGGGACGGCGACGTCGAGATTGCCCGTCGCCACCTCGTCGGCCGCGCCGATCAGCTGGCGGATCGGCCGGACAATTCGATCCGCCACGGCGATGCCGGTCCAGATCGCCGACAGGATGACGATCAGGGTCAGCGACAGATAGGGCAGCGCGAACGCGACTTGCGAAGTGCGACGGTTCTCTTCCAGTCCGCGATACTCGTCGGTGTTCGACCGAACGATCTGCCGCGCCTTGATAACGTCCGGGTCGACGAGCCGGATCGTGTAGAGATAAAGACCTTCGATCTCGCGCAACTTGACAATGGCGCCCATGATGTTGCGGGTGCGCGGCTCGATCAGCACCGGCTTGCCGTCGGCGGCCGTGTTGACCGCGCCAGGGGGCGGCTCCGGCATGGCGAAGTCGGCGTCGGTTTTGGCGCTCATGACGAAGGAGCCGTCAGGCTTGATCAGCGCCGCATGCGCCAGTCCGCGGCCGACGGCCTCCTTGTTCATGAGGTCGAGGAAGCCGGTGCGGTCGAGCCCGTAGAGCGTGCGCGAGGCATCGAGGTCGTAGGCCATCGACAGGGTCGTGCCCTGCAGGTTGCGGGCATTTTCCTGGACATAGGCATCGGCGATCGACAGCGACGAATTGACTATCGTTTTGGTGCGGATCTCGAACCAGCGGTCGAGGCCGATATCGAGCGTGATCGAGGCGATGATCGCGACCATGATCGCCGGGATCGCGGCGACCAGCGCGAACATGGCGACGATGCGCACATGCAGCCGCGATGCTGCACGGCCGTTCCTGCGGGCCATGACGATGCGGCGGATCTCGCGGCTGATCAGAGCGATCAGGAAGAGGACGAAGACGGCGTTGAGCGCGATCAACGCCCAGGTGGCGTTTGCATTCGGCGCGATCGGGGTCGCACCGACAAGGATTGCAAACGAGATCGCTGCGGTGATCATGGCGCCGACGATCGCGACCACGCCGGGCAACGCCAGCAGCCGGCGGCCGTCGCGAACGCCGGCCCGGCTGAAAAGCGGTTGGTTCAGTGTCGGAGCCTCAGCAGCCATATCGCCGTCTAGAGTCGGTCATTGCGTCGGATGTATGCAACGCATTGTGGCGATTATGCAACAAGTGTGGCCGGGACGGAAATCTTTCCCCGACTTAATCCCCAAAAGTGAAGGCAAAGTCAGGGCTGCCTGGCGGCCTTGTAGACGTTGACGCCAAGCTCGCGGATCTTCTTGCGCAGCGTGTTGCGGTTTAGGCCCAGAAGCTCGGCCGCCTTGATCTGGTTGCCGCGCGTCGCGGTCATCGAAGCCAGCACCAGCGGATATTCGACCTCGGCGAGGATGCGTTGGTAGAGCCCGGAGGGCGGCAGGTCGCCGGCGAAGGACGCGAAATAGCGCTGCAGGAAATGCTCGACCGCCTGGCCGATCGACAGGTCGTCGGGGATCAGCGCGCCGCCGTCCGGCACGACAGATCGCTCGCCGGTCTTCAGTTCGGCCTCGATGATCTCGGCCGAAATCTCGTCCTGCGAATAGAGCGCGGCGAGCCTGCGCACCAGATTTTCCAGCTCGCGCACATTGCCGGGCCAGGGATAGCGCTTCATCAGCTCGATGCCACCGGCGGAAATGCGCTTGGTCTGCAGGCCTTCGCTGGCGCCCTGCTTGAAGAAATGCCGGACAAGGTCAGGCACGTCTTCAGAACGCTCTCGCAACGCCGGAAGTCGCAGCGGCACGACGTTCAGGCGGTAGAACAGGTCCTCGCGGAACAGGCCCTGGTTGATCAAGGTCCGCAAATCCTTGTTGGTGGCGGCGACGATGCGCACGTCGGTCTTGATCGGCGTGCGGCCGCCGACGGTCGTGTATTCGCCCTGCTGTAGCACGCGCAGCAGGCGCGTCTGCGCCTCCATCGGCATGTCGCCGATCTCGTCGAGGAACAGCGTGCCGCCTTCGGCCTGCTCGAAGCGGCCGGTGGAGCGGTTCTGCGCGCCGGTGAAGGCGCCCTTCTCATGGCCGAACAGTTCCGATTCGATCAGGTCGCGCGGGATCGCGGCCATGTTGATGGCCACGAAAGGCCCGCCGCGGCGGCGGCCGTATTCGTGCAGCGCGCGCGCTACCAGCTCCTTGCCGGTGCCGGATTCGCCGCTGATCATCACCGTCAGGTCGGTCTGCATCATGCGGGCCAGCATGCGGTAGATGTCCTGCATGGCGGCCGAGCGGCCGACCAGCGGCATCGTCTCCGGCTGATCGTCGGCGCGGGAATCCAGCTTCGGCCGCTTCGGCTCGGCAAGCGCGCGGTTGACGATGTTGAGCAGCTCGGTCAGATCGAAGGGCTTCGGCAGATACTCGTAGGCGCCGGTCTCGGAGGCGCGGATGGCAGTCATGAAAGTGTTCTGCGCGCTCATGACGATGACCGGCAGCTCGGGTCGCGCCTTCTTGATGCGCGGCAGCATGTCGAAGGCGTTCTCGTCCGGCATCACCACATCGGTGATGACGAGGTCGCCCTCGCCGGCAGCCACCCAGCGCCACAGCGTCGAGGCGTTCGAAGTCACGCGCACTTCATGGCCGACGCGCGACAGCGCCTGGTTGAGCACGGTTCGGATCGCCGCATCGTCGTCGGCGACGAGGATATTGCCGCGAACGGTCATTTGCGGTCTCCTTCAGCTTCGTCGCCGGCGTTGGGCAAAGTGTCCTTCCAGGCCGGCATCAAGACGCGGAAAGTGGTTCCACGCTGCGTCGAATCGCATTCGATGATGCCGCCGTGCTCGCCGACAATCTTGGCGACCAGTGCCAGCCCGAGGCCCGAGCCGTTCGGTTTGGTGGTGATGAACGGATCGAAGAGGATCGGCAGGATGTCCTCGGAAACACCGGGGCCGTTGTCGTGCACGCAGAATTCCAGCGGCAGCGAGACGCGGTCTTGCGTTCCCGGCACGGAAACGCGGATGCCGGGCCGGAAAGCCGTCGACAGCACGATCTCGCCCTGCGGGTCGGCGCCGATCGCCTCCGCGGCGTTCTTGACCAGGTTGAGGAACACCTGGATCAGCTGGTCACGGTTCGCATAGACTGGAGGAAGCGATGGATCATATTCCTCCAAGATCTTGATTTTTTTTGCAAAGCCGTTCTTGGCGATCGCTTTCACATGATCCAGAACGACATGGATGTTGACGGGAAAGCGCTCGATCGGCCGCTCGTCGGAAAACACTTCCATGCGGTCGACCAGCGACACGATGCGGTCGGTCTCGTCGGTTATCAACCGGGTGAGGGCACGGTCCTCGTCGGAGGCCGAGAGCTCGAGCAGTTGCGCCGCGCCGCGGATGCCGGAGAGCGGGTTCTTTATCTCATGCGCCAGCATGGCCGCCAGGCCGGTGACAGAACGGGCGGCACCCCGATGTGTCATCTGCCGGTCGATCTTGTCGGCCATCGACCGTTCCTGGAACATCACCACGACCGAGCCGGGAAACTCCGGCACCGGGGCGACGTAGAGGTCGACCATCTTCTCGATGCCGAGGCGCGGCGAAGAGACGTCGACGCGGTATTCGTTGACCGGCGCGCGGCGCTCGCGCACCTGGTCGACCAAGGTGAGCAGCGGACTGCCGAACGGGACCAGCTTGGACAACGTGTTGCGCGCCAGCATGGTCGCGCTGGAGCGGAAGAAATCCTCTGCATCCGCGTTGGCGAAGGTGATGAAGCCGTCGGCATCGACCATGATCACCGGGCGGCGAATGGTGTTCAGCACGATATTGGCGGCATCCGCGGTGTCGGCCGGCTGTGGGAGGTTCGTATTCATGCCGCGCTCCGCAATTCTGGCGATGCCGCGCTTTCGGTAAAGGCTTGGCGCAGCCCGGCGATCACTTCAGCCGGCTCGAAGGAAGTGAGGATGTGCTTGCGCCGTTCCGCCGAAGCACGAGTCGCGTGCCTGTCCAGATACCAGCCGAGATGCTTGCGCGCCTGGCGGAGCCCGCTTTCGACGCCGTAGAGCGAGAGCATGTCCTCGTAATGCGCAACCACGTAGTCAGCAAGCCTCTTGGGCGTTTCGGGAATATCGGTTGCAGACATGCCAGCGGCGGCTGCCGCGATGCTGCCGGCGGTCCACGGCGCGCCGTAATGGGCACGGCCGATCATCACCGCGTCGGCGCCTGATTGATCCAGGATCGTCGCAGCCGCTTCCGGCGAGCCGACATCGCCATTGGCCACCACCGGGATCGAGACCGCTTCCTTGACGCGCGCAATGGCACGCCAATCGGCCTTACCCTGATAGAACTGGCAGCGCGTGCGGCCGTGGACGGTCACCATGCGCACGCCGGCCAGCTCGGCGCGGCGCGCCAACATCGGCGCGTTGAGCGCGCTTTCGTCCCAGCCGAGCCGCATCTTGACCGTCACCGGCACCGAGACCGCACCGACCACCGCCTCGATCAGCGAGAGCGCGTGATCGAGATCGCGCATCAGCGCGGAGCCGGCATAGCCGCCCGTCACCTTCTTTGCCGGGCAGCCCATGTTGATGTCGATGATGTCGGCGCCCTCGCCCGCCGCGATTCGCGCGCCCTCGGCCATGTGCGCTGCCTCGCGGCCAGCAAGCTGCACCATATGGACGGGCAGTCCGGAATGGCGGATGCGCAGATCGCAGCCGGCCCTGCCCTTGGCCAGTTCGCCGCTCGCCACCATTTCCGACACGACCAGCCCGGCACCATGCGCATGCGCACGCCGACGGAACGGCTCGTCGGTGATGCCGGACATCGGCGCCAGGAACACGCGGTTGCGTATCCTTACGCCGCCGACGTCGAGCGGCGAAGCCAATGTGGTCAATTCAGGCATGCACAAAAACCAAGCATGTTCGATTGCTGCACATTGTGTAGCCAGAAGCAAGCCATTGTGCAACGCGCAATGACGTCACATTAAGGCGCATTTTGGAAAATGCTGGCCTTCCCTGCCAGCCGCGACTAAGCCTCTCGCCATGACTGACACAAGTGAAAAACCGGACGGCAAGGTCGGCGTGGTCATTGTCGCCGCCGGCCGCGGCGCCCGTGCCGGACAGGCCGAGGGGCCGAAGCAGTATCAGCGCATCGGCGGACGCGCCGTCATTGCGCATACGCTGGAAAGATTCCTGTCCCATCCAGCCGTCGGGCCAGTGGTGGTGGCGATCCATGCCGACGACCGCGAGCTGTTCGAGCGCGCGGCAAGAGGTAATGCCGCGCGCGCCCTCGTCGTCACGGGCGGTCCGTCCCGCCAGGCTTCCGTCCGGCTGGGACTTTTGGCTCTGAGGGAGCAGGCGCCGGCAAAGGTGCTGGTGCATGACGCGGTGCGCCCGTTCGTCGATCATGGGCTCATCGACCGAACCATCGAGGCCATCGGCGAGCGCCAGGGCGCCCTGCCGGCGCTGCCCGTCGCCGACACGCTCAAGCGGGAATCGGCCGAGGGCATGATCGAGGAGACGGTGTCAAGGGCCGGCCTGCACGCGGCGCAGACACCGCAAGGCTTCCCGTTCTGGCCGTTGCTGGCGGCGCACGAGAAGGCGGATCATCTCGGCAAAAGCGAGTTCACCGACGACGCGGCGATCGCCGAATGGGCGCATATTCCGGTCAAGATCGTCCAGGGCTCGCCGGACAACATCAAGCTCACCTGGGCAAGGGATATCGCGATGGCCGACCAGCGGCTCTCAAATGCGCTGCCGCGCTTTCCGGACATCCGCACCGGCAATGGCTACGATGTGCACGCGTTCGAAGCGGGCGACCATGTCACTCTGTGCGGGGTCACTATCCCCTATGACCGGAAACTCTCCGGCCATTCGGACGCCGATGTCGGGCTTCATGCGCTCACCGATGCGTTGCTCGCCACCTGCGGCGCCGGCGACATCGGCACGCATTTCCCGCCGTCGGACCCGCAATGGAAGGGCGTTGCCTCGAAAATCTTCGTCGAGCATGCGGCGACGCTGGTGCGCGAGCGCGGCGGGCGCATCGCCAATGCCGATATCACGCTGATCTGCGAGGCGCCGCGGGTGGGGCCGCATCGCGAGGCGATGACGGCGGCGCTGGCGGCGATGCTCGGGATAGCGCCGGAACGCGTTTCCATCAAAGCGACGACCAACGAGAAGCTCGGCTTTGTCGGGCGCGGCGAAGGCATTGCGGCGATCGCGACCGCCAGCGTCGTCTATCCGGGAGACGTGCCGGCATGAGCAACGCGGAATTAGTCAACGCCCTGCTCCAGGCTTGTCAGCAGCGCGGCATCATGCTGGCTACGGCCGAGAGCTGCACCGGCGGTCTGATCATTGCAGCACTGACCGACATTGCCGGCTCTTCCGCGGTGGTCGATCGCGGTTTCATCACCTACTCCAACGAAGCCAAGATGGAGATGCTCGGCGTCTCCGCGGCGACGCTTGAGGCGCATGGCGCGGTCTCTGGTGAGACGGTCAGGGAGATGGCGGCGGGCGCGCTGACGCATTCGCGCGCGAGCCTCTCCCTTGCCGTCACCGGAATTGCCGGCCCGAGCGGCGGCTCGTCGGAAAAGCCGGTGGGTCTCGTCTGGTTCGGGATAGCATTTGCCGGCCAGCCGGTCGTCGTCGAGCGCCAGCTGTTTGGTCATAAGGGGCGCGAATTCATCCGCCACGAGACGGTCCGGCACGCGCTGCAGCTTGGCCTGCGAGCGCTGGACTAGGCTATCCGCGGATCAGGCGTGCCTTGCGCTGCGCCGTAGATCACGTTCGCTCGCTTCTCGAATGCTTCGGAAAACATGCGGAAGGCGCGATCGAACATCGTGCCCATCAGCGCGCCGAGAATGCGGCTCTTGAATTCGTAGTCGATGAAGAAATGCACTTCGCAGCCGCCATCGGCCGGATCGAAGCGCCAGATGTTGCTGAGATATTTGAACGGGCCGTCGATGTATTTGACGTCGATGGCGTTCTCGTCGGGCTTCAGCAGCACCTGCGTCGTAAAGGTCTCGCGGATCGCCTTGTAGCCGATGCTCATGTCGGCGACGAGGATGGTGCGGCCGTCGCGCTCCTTGCGCGAGCGCACCGTCAGCGCCTCGCAGAGCGGCAGGAATTGCGGATAGGTCTCGATATCCGCCACCAGCGCGAACATCTGTTCCGGCGTGTAGGCGACGCGGCGGGTGGCTTCGAATTTCGGCATGAAAGCGTCAGCTGGCCTTCTTGAGCTGCGCCTCGCGCGCCGCGCGCAGCCTGGCGAAATCCTCGCCGGCATGATGCGAGGAGCGCGTCAGCGGGCTCGAAGCCACCAACAGGAAGCCCTTCGTCTTGCCGATCGTCTCAAAGGACTTGAACTCGTCCGGCGTGATGAAGCGGATCACCGGATGGTGCTTCTTCGAAGGCTGCAGGTATTGGCCGATGGTCATGAAGTCGACATTTGCCGAACGCAGGTCATCCATGAGCTGCAGCACTTCGTTCCGCTCCTCGCCGAGGCCAACCATGATGCCGGACTTGGTGAAGATCGACGGATCGAGTTCTTTCACGCGCTGCAGCAGCCGGATCGAGTGGAAGTAGCGGGCGCCGGGCCGCACCGTCAGGTAATTCGACGGCACGGTTTCCAGATTGTGGTTGAAGACGTCGGGCTTGGCGGCAACGACGATCTCAAGCGCGCCGTCCTTGCGCAGGAAGTCGGGCGTCAGGATCTCGATCGTCGTTGAAGGCGCGGCGGCGCGGATGGCGTGGATGACATCGGCGAAATGCTGCGCGCCGCCGTCGTCGAGGTCGTCGCGGTCGACCGATGTGATGACGACGTGGCTGAGGCCCATCTGCTTGACCGCATGGGCGACACGCGCCGGCTCGTCCGCGTCGAGGGCGGTCGGGATGCCGGTGGCGACATTGCAGAAGGCGCAGGCGCGCGTGCAGATCTCGCCCATGATCATGAAGGTGGCGTGCTTCTTGTCCCAGCATTCACCGATGTTCGGACATCCGGCCTCCTCGCACACCGTTACCAGCTTGTGCGACTTCACGATCTCGCGTGTCTCGGCGTAACCCTTCGAAACCGGCGCCTTGACGCGGATCCAGTCCGGCTTGCGCAGCACTTCCTGGTCCGGCCTGTGCGCCTTTTCGGGATGCCGCGGGCGCGGCGCATTGGAGATCGTGTCGAGAACAGTGACCATTTCGAACCCTTCGCGGCCGCCCGCGTCGCGGCCGCCTGTCTGCGTCATCTAGGACTTTTCGGAATAAAGAAAAAGGCCACGCCGGCGCATGCCGCCACGGCCATTTTCGCATAACGGACTTCGCTGGGGCTCAGCGCCGTACCAGCCGGCCGACAAAGATCAGCAGGCAGGCGCCGATGAAACCGGTGATGAGATAGGCGAACCAGCCGGCGCCGAAGGACTGGATGTTGAGAGCCTGTAAGATCGCATTCAGAACGATCGCGCCGACGATACCCAAAATGATGTTCATGAAGATGCCGGTGTTGCTCTTCATGACCATTTCGGCGAGCCATCCGGCCAAGCCTCCGATGATGATGGCTGCTATCCAGCCCACGCCATTCACGTCCATATGCCAATTCCTCCTTGATCAGGTGAAAATGCATCCGGATACGAACTGCTTTGCCCTCAGAATCCTCCGGCTGCCGCGTCTGAGTCTCGCGCGAGCAGTCTATCATGCGTTCAAAGCGCGGCCATAGGCGTCGAGCACGCTTTCCTTCATCATCTCCGACAGGGTCGGATGCGGGAAGATCGTGTGCATCAGCTCTTCCTCTGTGGTCTCCAGGTTCATCGCCACGACGAAACCCTGGATGAGCTCGGTCACCTCGGCGCCGATCATATGCGCGCCCAGCAGCTGCCCGGTCTTCTTGTCGAAGATGGTCTTGATGAAGCCCTGGTCCTCGCCGAGCGCGATGGCTTTGCCGTTGGCACCGAACTGGAAGCGGCCGACGCGGATGTCCTTGCCCTCGGCCTTGGCCTTGGCTTCGGTCAGGCCGACCGAGGCGACCTGCGGGCTGCAATAGGTGCAGCCCGGGATCTTCAGCTTGTCGATGGCGTGCACGCCCGGGATATTGGCGATCTTCTCGACGCAGATCACGCCCTCGTGCTCGGCCTTGTGGGCGAGCATCGGCGGCCCGGCCACATCGCCGATGGCGTAGATGCCGGGCACGTTCGTCCTGCCGTAGCCGTCGACCGCGACACAGCCGCGATCCGTCTTGACGCCGAGCGCCTCGAGGCCGAGGCCCTCGATATTGCCTTGTACGCCGACGGCCGAGATCATGCGGTCGGCGGTGATCTTCTCGACCTTGCCGTCCTTCATCTCGACATGCGCGGTGACCGAGTTGGCACCCTTCTCGACCTTGGTCACCTTGGCCTCGAGCAGGATCTTCATGCCCTGCTTCTCGAACTGTTTCTGCGCGAATTTCGAGACCTCGGCATCCTCGACCGGCATCACCGCCGGCAAAAGCTCGACCACGGTCACATCGGCGCCCATGGTGCGGTAGAAGGAGGCGAACTCGATGCCGATGGCGCCCGAGCCCATCACCAGCAGCGACTTCGGCATCTCCTTAGGAACCATCGCCTCGAAATAGGTCCAAATCAGCTTGCCGTCCGGCTCGATGCCGGGCAGCGCACGCGGCCTGGCGCCGGTCGCCAGGATAATGTGCTTGGCGGTATAGGTTCCCTCGCTCTTGACGCCTTTCGGCACCGGCGGCTGCGGCTCCATCGGCTTCTTGGCGGTTTTGGCGACGACGACCTCGCCGGGCTTGGAAAGCTTCGCCTCACCCCAGATGACGTCGACCTTGTTCTTCTTCATCAGGAAGGCGACACCGCCATTCAGCCTGAGAGACACCTTTCGCGAGCGGTCGACGACGGCTGCGGTGTCGGGGCTGACCTTGCCGTCGAGCTTAAGGCCGTAATCCTTGAGGTGGTTCGAATAGTGCATGATCTCCGCCGAGCGCAGCAGCGCCTTGGTCGGGATGCAACCCCAGTTGAGGCAGATGCCGCCGAGATGCTCGCGCTCGACGATCGCCGTCTTGAAGCCGAGCTGGGCGGAACGCACAGCGGTGACATAGCCGCCGGGGCCTGAGCCGATGATAATGACGTCGTAGTTCTCAGCCACGGGTTTCTCCCTGATTTTTCTCGGGTTAGAAGGAAAGCATCACACGCACGAGGGGCGCCAGCGCCTGACCGATCCGCCGCGTGTTTTCGGCATCGAGATGGACGCCGTCGAGCGGCGTGGTGACGGCGACGGAGCCGGCGTCGAAGAAGCCGCAGCCGGCCTCGTCGGCAAGCGAGGAATATTGCGGCGCCAGCCGCTTCGAGGCGTCATCGCCGCCGGCGAACATTTCCTTGAATTCGGCATTCTCGGTGCGCGTCACCGCGGGCGGCGCGACAATGAGGATCTGCGGAGCCGGCCAGTCGAACGGATAGTCGTGGCCGCGCACGATATCGATCAGGCGCTGCATGCCCTGCTTGGCGGCAACGGGATTGCCGTGGATCCACGGCTTCATGTCGTTGGCGCCCAACATGATGATGATCAGGTCGAGCGGCGCGTGCGTCGTGAGGATCGTCGGCAGCATTCTCGCGCCGTTGCGGTCGGCACCGGCGAGGTGATCGTCAAAGGCAGTGGTGCGGCCGTTCAGCCCTTCGGCGATGACCTCGATGCCGTCGCCCAGCGCCGTCTTGAGAACGCTCGGCCAGCGGTCCCCCAGCGCATGGCGGCCGAGGCTGCCGGCGTCGTAGCCCCAGGTCAGCGAGTCGCCATAGCAGAGAATTGTCTTCATGCGGTTGTCCCCCAGCCGAATGCCGCCGCCGAGCGCTTGAGTTGCCAGCGCGGCCATTGCACGATGATCGCCGCTACGCCCGGCAGGATCAGCCCGGAAACGATCGAAAGGTCATTTGCGGTCGCCCGGCTCTCGGCCGGCACCGAAAACGTCCAGCCCACCAGCGCCAGCAGCCCGAGACAGAAAAGCGCAAGCAGCAGCCACAGCATCCCATCGAGCGCCCGCACCGGCTTGCCTCGGAATTGAACGAGGAAGAAGCCGACCGTGACCACAACGACGATCATCACCGTGGCCGCGAAGACCAGAATGCATTCCTCTGTCGCGCCGGTGATGACCGCCAGCTCTTGAACGACCAGTCCGCCGGCCAGACCGGAAAGAATGAAGGCTAAAAGGCTGGTGAAGAATTTCCGCACCGCCTTTGTCCCTTCCTTACACCAGCATGCCCATCGGATTTTCGATCATGCGCTTGAAGGCGCCGAGCAGCTCCGCACCGAGCGCGCCGTCGACGGCGCGGTGATCGGTCGACAGCGTCACCGACATCATGGTCGCGATCTTGATCTCGCCTTTCTTCACGATGGCGCGCTCCTCGCCGGCGCCGACCGCAAGGATCGTGGCGTGCGGCGGGTTGATAACGGCGGCAAAATCCTTGACGCCGAACATGCCGAGATCGGACACGGCCGTGGTGCCGCCCTGGTATTCCTCGGGCTTCAGCTTGCGGCTGCGGGCACGGCTTGCCAGATCTTTCATCTCATTGGAGATGACGGACAGCGTCTTTTCGTCTGCGTGGCGGATAATCGGCGTGATCAGGCCGCCGGGTATCGACACGGCGACGCCGACATCGGCGTGCTTGTGCTTGACCATGGCGTTTTCGGTCCAGGAGGCGTTGGCGTCCGGCACCGCCATCAGCGCCATCGCCATCGCCTTGATCACCATGTCATTGACCGAGAGCTTGTAGGCCGGGACCTCGCCCTTCTCGGTTTTCCGCATCGGGGCCGCGGCGTTGAGCTGCGTGCGCAGCGCGAGCAGCGCATCGAGCTCGCAATCGAGCGTCAGATAGAAATGCGGAATGGTGCTCTTGGCTTCGACCAGGCGGCGCGCGATGGTCTTGCGCATATTGTCGTGCGGGACGAGCTCGTAGGAGCCTTCGGCGAAGAGTTTCAGCACCTGATCGTCCGACATCGGCTTCGGCGCGGGGGCAGGAGCGCCTGCAGGCGCACCGGCAGGAGCCTTGCCGGCAGGCGCAGCCTTGGCGCCGCCGGAAGCGATCGCCGCCTCGACATCGGCCTTCACCACGCGGCCATGCGGACCGGAGCCACTAAGCCCCTTCACGTCGACACCGGCATCCTTGGCGATGCGGCGGGCGAGCGGGGAGGCGAACACGCGCTCGCCGCCGGCGTGGCCGTTGGCGACCGGTGCAGGCTCGGCCTTCGCCGGCGCGGCCGCCGGCTTCGGCGCTTCCTTGGGGGCCTCGGCCTTCGCAGGGTCCGCTTTCGGAGCCTCCGCCTTGGGCGCCGCACCGCCATCGCTCTTTGCGGCAGCACCGGCGTCCTCGCCTTCGCCTGCCAGAATGGCGATCACCGCATTGACCTTGACGCCTTCGGTGCCTGCCGGAACGACCAGCTTAGCGACTGTGCCCTCATCGACGGCTTCGACTTCCATCGTCGCCTTGTCGGTCTCGATCTCCGCGATCACGTCACCGGGCGCAACATGATCGCCTTCCTTGACCAGCCACTTGGCGAGATTGCCCTCTTCCATGGTGGGCGAGAGAGCCGGCATGGTGATGTTGATTGGCATGTTGTCCTCCCGACCGGCTCAGCGATAGGTGACGGCTTTGACCGCCTCGACGACCTCGCCGACATTGGGCAACGCCAGCTTTTCGAGGTTCGCCGCGTAAGGCATCGGCACATCCTTGCCGGCGATGGTGATGACCGGCGCATCGAGGAAGTCGAAGGCGCGCTGCGAGACCTGGCTGGCGATGTGGTCGCCGACCGAGCTCTGCGGGAAGCCTTCCTCCACCACGACCAGCCGGTTGGTCTTCTTGACCGAGGCGATGATGGTATCGAAGTCGAGCGGACGGACGGTTCTCAAATCGATGATCTCGGCGTCAAGGCCCATGCCGCGCAGTTCGGCCTCGGCCTTGACCGCATAGGTCATGCCGATGCCGAAGGAGACGAGGGTGACGTCCCTGCCCTGCTTGTGCACACGCGCCTTGCCGATCGGCAGCACGAAATCGTCGAGCTTCGGCACGTCGAAGGACTGGCCGTAGAGAATCTCGTTCTCGAGGAAGATGACCGGGTTCGGATCGCGGATCGCGGCCTTGAGCAGGCCCTTGGCGTCGGCGGCCGTGTAAGGCATCACCACTTTCAGGCCGGGGATGTGGCTGTACCAGGCGGCGTAGCACTGCGAGTGCTGGGCGGCGACACGGGCCGCGGCGCCGTTCGGGCCGCGGAAGACGATCGGCGCGCCCATCTGGCCGCCGGACATATAGAGTGTCTTGGCGGCCGAATTGATGATCTGATCGATCGCCTGCATGGCGAAGTTGAAGGTCATGAACTCGACGATCGGCTTCAGGCCTGCCATCGCCGCGCCCACACCGACGCCGGCAAAGCCATGCTCGGTGATCGGGGTATCGACGACGCGGCGCGGCCCGAACTCCTGCAGCAGGCCTTGCGTGATCTTGTAGGCGCCCTGGTATTCGGCAACTTCCTCGCCCATGACGAAGACATCGCCGTCGCGGCGCATTTCCTCGGCCATCGCGTCACGCAGCGCCTCGCGCACCGTGGTCGAGACCATTTCGGTGCCGGCAGGGATGTCCGGATCGGCCGCGACTTCCGCCTTCGGCGCGGCGGCGACAGGCGCAGCCGCCTCGCTTTTGGCCGCGGCGGGCGCCGGTGCCGGCGCGGCCGCTTCAGCCTTGGGCTCTTCTTCGCCGATGCCTTCGCCGGCCTTGTCGACGTCTTCGCCGTCGACCGCAAGCACGGCGATCAACGCGTTGACCTTGACGCCTTCGGTGCCGGCCGGAACCACGATCTTGGCGAGCGTGCCTTCATCGACGGCTTC
>NZ_RZSN01000410.1:0-686 GCF_003997315.1 Mesorhizobium sp. M1A.F.Ca.IN.020.04.1.1 | reverse complement strand
CGCATACACAGCCGTCGGCAGCGTGAAGGCTTCAAAGAAGCCGAACAGCGGCCGCAGTTGGTGCTCCACGACCAGGGCATGGCGCTCACCGCCTCCGGTCGCGGTCAGCAGCACCGGCTTGCCCCTCAACGCCGACGGATCGATCAGGTCGAAGAAATGCTTGAACAGCCCGGTATAGCTGCCCTTGTAGGTCGGCGAGCCGACCACGAGCACGTCGGCTGCAATGACCTGCGTCAGGATCGCCTGGCCCCGGTCATCGAGATCGCGCGACCATTTGGCTGCGCCTAGCGACGGGCCGACATCGTCGATGTCATAGGTGCGGCCCGTCAGACCATGGCGTGTGGCGATGTCCTGGACGATAAGATCGACGAAGCTGCGCGTCTTCGACGGGCGGGTGATGTTGCCGGAAAAGCCGACGATTGCCGGGCTGGACATTGTTAGGCTGGACATGGAACGGACCTCCAAGGGTGCTCCGGATTGACATTTGGGCGGCCCTGCATGGCCGCCGCTTGGTGAGAATGTCGTTTCGCCGGGCCGCAAAAGTCCTGGCGATGATCCGATCAACTCCAGGCGTGCAGGGGCGGCTTCTCGCCGTTAAGGAAATACTTGCCGAGGATCGAATATTTCCAGCGCACCGGATCGTGCAGCGTGTGGGTACGCGCATTGCGCCAGTGGCGGGCGCGGTT
>NZ_RZSN01000409.1:0-704 GCF_003997315.1 Mesorhizobium sp. M1A.F.Ca.IN.020.04.1.1 | reverse complement strand
GGGCAATTCCAGGAAAGGTCTGTAGCAGCGGTACCGTCCGGAATTGCGTGACAATAATTTCAGGCGGCCAGCACCGCCTTCGGTTCGACCATCTCGTAACCCAGCGCTTCGGCGACGGCACGATTGGTGATCTTGCCCTTGTGGACATTGAGGCCGTTGCGCAGGTGATGGTCGTCGACCAGCGCCTTCAGGCCCTTGTCGGCGAGCTGCAGGCCGTGATGCAGGGTGGCGTTGTTCAGCGCGTGTGCCGAGGTAACCGGAACCGCGCCCGGCATGTTGGCGACGCAGTAGTGGATCACGCCGTCGACCTCATAGGTCGGGTCGGCATGGGTCGTGGCGTGCGAGGTCTCGAAGCAGCCGCCCTGGTCGATGGCGACGTCGACGAGCACCGAGCCCTTCTTCATGCCGGAGAGCATTTCGCGGGTGACCAGCTTGGGTGCGGCAGCGCCCGGGATCAGCACGGCGCCGACGACGATGTCAGCCGAGAAGCACTCGTCCTCGAGCGCCTCGACGGTCGAGTAGCGGGTATGGACACGGCCGCCAAAAATGTCGTCGAGCTGGCGCAGGCGCGGGATCGAGCGGTCGATGATGGTGACGTCGGCGCCGAGGCCGGCAGCCATCTTCGCAGCATGCAGGCCGACGACGCCGCCGCCGAGCACGGTGACCTTGCCGGGCAGCACGCCGGGAACGCCGCCGAGCAGCAC
>NZ_RZSN01000408.1:0-714 GCF_003997315.1 Mesorhizobium sp. M1A.F.Ca.IN.020.04.1.1 | reverse complement strand
GTATAGATGGCCTTGAAAGCCCAAAGCACGACAAGCGCGAGCGCGATCAGCCCGAGGACGGCCGGGCTGGCGCCGCCGCCTCCCGGAAGAGCGCGCCGCAGCCTGTCCTGGCCGCGGCGGATGATGTCCTCGAGATCGGGAGGCGACCCGGGCGGGCCGCTCGGGCCTTTCGGTCCCTGTCCCCAGGGCCCCTGATTGCCGCCGCCGCCCCATGGGCCGCCGCCACCGCTCTTGTCGTTCCAGGGCATGAATGTCCTTTCGCTTCGGTTCCCTCAGGCCTTGCGGCGCGATCCTAGCGCATGACCTCGAAAACCGATATCGGTTTTCCGAAAGGAATCATGCGCCAAATCAAAGTTTTACGGCGACCTTCTTGCGCGTCCGGTTGGAAGCGTGGCGCTGTACCCTCGTTCTTCTATAGGGACGCCGTGACGCGCTTTCAACGCGATCCGCTACGCGCGCCTGCGATTTGAGCCGTCAGCGACCCTTTGTCCTCGTCAGTGACCGTCGCCGCGGCGCTCGTAAACGGTATAGCGTGTCGCGTGGCTGTCCTTTTCGCCCGCCGGAAAATCCTCGGATCGGACGATCCGCCAGATCGCGGGGTCGATCGGCGGAAAATGGGCGTCGCCATCGACCGCGGCCAGCACATGGGTGACGTGGAGACGATCGGCCAGCGGCAGGGCCTGGGCATAGATCTCGCCGCCGCCGACGACGCAG
>NZ_RZSN01000407.1:0-735 GCF_003997315.1 Mesorhizobium sp. M1A.F.Ca.IN.020.04.1.1 | reverse complement strand
GCGCGCCCACTGGACGTTCGTCAGTTCGTACCGTTTGGCCATCCGTCGCGCTCCGAATCAGAACCCTCGGAACGCAATGAATCAACGCCAAACCGCGTTGAGAATCCTGAATGTAGATTGGACCTAGTTTCAGTGCACCCGCTGTCAGTTCGGCGCCAAGCGCTCCGGACGGAAGGCTGGAAAGGGTTGACGGGACTCCTCGACCTGTAAAAATCGGTGCAGGAAAAAGTGAATGGTTTCCCTAGTATTGCATCGGATCGAAGGCGCCTCAGGAATTCGCTCGGCGATCCGGTGTTGTGGTCTGCAGAGGCACGGCGACAATCGGGGAAGCGTCCGTCAGGAAAGACAGCACAGCCGCGGGCAGCGCCGCAGAATTGAGCGGATAGATGCCGCAACGCGAGATAAGACCCCTCTTGTCGGCGACTTTCCCCAGATAGTGCCAGACGGTGCGAGTGGCGTAAGGCAGATGGTTGTTTCGCCACGATATGCCCATGGTCACGCCCCGCAGGTAGCGCCGCTGGGTCTCGCCAAAGTGCTCGCGGCGCTCGGAATGGCCGAGCTCGACGATATCCAGGTCACAATCCTTCAGCATCAGCGGCGAAATCTCACCCGTCCACGCGCCGTCATCGGCCCAATGCATGTTCTGGGCTCCGACCTTGACCGACGTATCCTTCAGCATCGCCTTGACCTCTCGCGCCGCCGTGAAGGGCGGGATGACGAAGCGCTGGATGCGCG
>NZ_RZSN01000406.1:0-741 GCF_003997315.1 Mesorhizobium sp. M1A.F.Ca.IN.020.04.1.1 | reverse complement strand
GGCGGCGGTCGAGCAGCGACATGGCGGCGCCCGCCATCATCACCAGTCCGCCGCCCCAGATCAGCGTCACCAACGGCTTCCACCACAGGCGCACGACGACCGAGCCGTCCTTGCCCTCATCGCCGAGCGACAGATAGAGCTGGCTCACACCCAGCGTCCTGATGCCGGACTCGGTCGTTACCGTCTGCCGCACCGGATAGAAGCGTTTTGCAGAGGTGATCTCGCCATCGGCATTGTCATCGGCGCCAATCAGCAGGAAGCGGCCGCGCTCCTCAGTGAAGTTTGGGCCTTTCTGAGGAAACAGTCCTTCGAAGCGCAGCGTGTGGCCGGAAAGTTCCACCGTCTCGCCGGCGCGCATGGTGAGAATCTTCTCGGTGCCGAACGAAAGCGTGCCGACGATGCCGAGCAAGGTGAGCCCGAGGCCGAGATGGGCAAGCGCGGTGCCGAAGACCGAGCGCGGCAGGCCGGCAAAGCGTCTCAGCATGTCGGCCGGCGCCACCGAGCCGATGCCCGACTTGACGGCAAGGTCGGTCAGCGCGCCGGCGACAAGCCAGACGGCGAGGCCGACGCCAAGCGCAGCGAAGACCGAGGCGCCATCGATAAACAGGCCGGTGACCAGCATCGCGGCGATCGCTAGCCCGAAGGCCGCCATCAGGCGCTGCGAGGCGGCAAGGACGTCGCCGCGCTTCCAGGCAAGCAGCGGACCAAACGGCACGATGGCGAGCAGCGGCAGCATCAGCG
>NZ_RZSN01000405.1:0-756 GCF_003997315.1 Mesorhizobium sp. M1A.F.Ca.IN.020.04.1.1 | reverse complement strand
GGAGCTTAAGGGTGGGGCAAAGACCTCTTTCGGTTCTCTTGGAACAAGACAGAAGATAGTCAATCTTACTGTCGCGCATACCTGAAGCGGGTCTGCCGCCTTCGTTTCTCTTTCTTCGCGAATGACTTTGACTTGCGCTCGCGCGCCGTACCGGCCTTCGGCCTGGCGCTCCGCGAGGGCGCGGCACGAGCCGCGACGGCCCTCTCTTTTAGCCAAGGGTGGCGGCCTTGCGAGACGTGCGTCTCGGCGGCGAAAGCTGATTTAAGGCGCAGTCTTAGGGCTTGTAGCTCAGTTGGTTAGAGCGCGCGCTTGATAAGCGTGAGGTCGGAGGTTCAAGTCCTCCCAGGCCCACCATCAACAGTGCAACCCGAAGGGTTGTCGCTGCCGATCACTACCGATCGGGAAGCTATCAGGGGCCGTAGCTCAGCTGGGAGAGCGCCTGCTTTGCAAGCAGGATGTCGTCGGTTCGATCCCGTCCGGCTCCACCAACACGCGATCCGCAGGATCGTCGTGAATGCGCAATCCGTAAGGATTGTCGCATCGCGATCCGCAGGATCGCGCTTAGGTGTTGAGTAGAGATTGAGGGGAAAGTCATTCGAAAATGAGTTTGCGGCGAGCTTAGCGCTCCCCGCCTGTTCTGTTTGACATCGTAAAGAGAAGATTTGTTCGAACTTCATGGTCCGCGAGGATCGTGATTTGTCGCAAGGGACGCTCAATCCCTTGCCTATGATGGGTAAGCCTAACCGCGCCCTCGAA
>NZ_RZSN01000404.1:0-764 GCF_003997315.1 Mesorhizobium sp. M1A.F.Ca.IN.020.04.1.1 | reverse complement strand
TGGTGTAGGTAACGGCATTGGTCGCCGTGCTCTCCGGCAAGGGCCGGACTGATCAGCGCGCCACTGCCGGCAGGCTGATGAGCGGATCATCGCTCATCTGGCTGATGGTCTCAAGGGTCATGTAGCGGGCCCGCTGCACGGCCCATTCATCCGACGACCTCGGTCCTGCGCTTGATCTCGCCGTTGAGGCGCTCGATCGGGTGTGGTGCTATGCAGCTTGGCACGGTGCTCCTTGGGGAAAGTCATGTAGGCAAGCACGTCGGTTTCGGCGTCGTCCTTGATTGTCGCCAGCTTCGGCACCCTCGGCCGGATCTGGTCGGCGACGGCGCGCCACTGCGTGCTTGCGGCCTCGGGCGTTTCCTGGGCGGTGGCGATGAAAGCGGAGACGACGCGGCGCCTGCTCTTGCCGGCATGAGCCAGCACGTTCCTCATGAAGTGGACGCGGCACCTCTGCCATGTCGCGCACAGCACCTTGGTGACGGCCGCCTTGATGCCTTCATGGGCATCGGAGACGACCAGCTTGACGCCGCGCAGGCCGCGACGGGTCAGCTTGCGCAAAAACTCCGTCCAGATCGGCTCGGCCTCAGACGTGCCGACCTCCATGCCCAGCACTTCGCGCCGGCCGTCTGCGTTGACACCGACGGCGATGATGACGGCGACCGAGACGATGCGTCCGCCGCGGCGCACCTTCAGGTAGGTGGCATCGATCCACAGATAGGGCCAGTCGCCCTCGATGGGCCTGTCGAGGAAGGCCTTCACCTTGC
>NZ_RZSN01000403.1:0-851 GCF_003997315.1 Mesorhizobium sp. M1A.F.Ca.IN.020.04.1.1 | reverse complement strand
CCCCACGAGGGCGAAAGTGGTGAAGGCGCAGAGCCCCCCGCCGAGCCGGAAGAGCCGAAGCCGATCCTGCTGTGGCGGCAGGCGCGCTTCGACCATTCGCGCCCGCGCCACCGCCATGACAATCGCCGCGACAATCGTCCGCGCAACGGCCAGGCTGCAGGCGATGGCCAGGCGGCTGCCACGGGTGGCCAGGCCGGCGATCGGCCAGCCCGTGAGGGCCGCCGCGACCAGCGCGACGGGGCCGGCAAGCCGCGCTTCGACCGCTCGAAGTTCAAGCCGAGACCGGAACGCGAAGGCGGCGAACGGCGCGAAGGCAGGCCGCAGGGCGAGCGTGCCGATCGCCACGAGGGGGGCCGCCGCGAGGGCCGGCCGGACTGGAAAGGCAACAGGCAGGACGGCAAGGACAATGCCGCAGGCGGCAGCAAGCCGGCCTTCCAGGGCAAACCGCGCGAGGAGCGTCCGCAGCGCTTTGATCCGGATTCACCCTTTGCCAAGCTCGCCGCCTTGCGCGACCAGCTGAAGAAATAGCCTCGGCCGGTCCCGATGGTTGGAGAAGGCCGCCAGCGCATCGACAAATGGCTGTTCTTCTCGCGTGCGGTGAAATCCCGGTCGCTGGCGGCGAAGCTCGTCATTGCCGGGCGCGTCCGCATCAATCGCGACAAAGCAGCGCAGGCCTCCGATCTGGTCAAGGCCGGCGATGTGCTGACCATCACGCTCGACCGCCGAATCCTTGTCTGGAAGGTGCTTGGGCCCGGCGCCCGGCGTGGTCCTGCCGACGAGGCGCGGCTGCTTTACGAGGATATGTCGCCGCCGCCGACGCCCAAGGGCGAGGCGGTTCCTGACGCCATTCC
>NZ_RZSN01000402.1:0-879 GCF_003997315.1 Mesorhizobium sp. M1A.F.Ca.IN.020.04.1.1 | reverse complement strand
GCCTGCACATAGGCCGTCGTTGCCAGCTTGGTCGAATTGTCGCCGGGCGTCTGGGTGACGGCGGTCGAGGCCGAGCCAAGGGCAACGGTCGGGTTTGTGGCGAAGACAAGCGGACCGCTACCGGTCTCGTCGACCATCGCCGCGGCGAGCTGGGCGCTCGTGCCGCCGGCAAGAAAGGCCAGCATGTTCGCGGCAAGGCCCGAGACGTCGCTGATTGCAGGCTGCGCAAACGTCGGGTTACCGCTGGTATCGACACCCGTCCCGAACTGATGGGGAGGAGCGGCCGCAGATTTTACGCCACCAAGGGCCACCGGCTGCGGCGTGGGTAGATCAGCCCCGATCAGCGCTCGGAATGCGGGCACTCCACTTCCGAAGGCTGGAGTAGCCAGGATGAGGTTGGGGAGCTGCGATGCGAGCGAGATCCCGCTGTCAGCAAGGGCAGTGCCGCCGGTCGTGGAGAAAACGGGAATGTCGCCCACCACGGAACTCGAAGGGCCAACGATAGTGCCGTTGGCGATCGGTCCGATCGTTTTCCCGCCGATCTGAAAGAAGAGCCCAAAGATGGTCATCCAGATCTGGCCGTCGACCGGTACTCCCGGAGCAGCGCCAGGAGGGATGCTGAATCCAGCGCCGTCGGACGTAGAGGCCTGGGTGTTGAGCGGCCCTTGCATCGTGTCGCCGCCCCGGTTCACCGGGGTATAGCCGAGCGCGTCCTGCTTCTGTGAGAACAGATAGCTCCACTGGCCAGCGGTCAGGACATTGCCGTAGCTGAAGGGATTCATTTGTCCCAATCCGAATGTGTGTGAGTGGTTGGCTTAGGCGAGGGTGACGATGCCGCGATCAGTCGAATTCGAAGATGACGACCACACCGTTGCCGCC
>NZ_RZSN01000401.1:0-887 GCF_003997315.1 Mesorhizobium sp. M1A.F.Ca.IN.020.04.1.1 | reverse complement strand
CGATGATGGTGCCGACGGAAGGGTTGGTCGCGGTGCGGCAGGCATTGCGGCGCGACAGCCGGATGGCCGCCGCCATGAAACGGCGATCAAGGGCTGCTTGCTCGGCCCCGCCCAATTGAGCTTTCGCCATGATCAGCCGGCGTCCTCTTCGGTCTTTTCTTCGTCGCCCTTCAGTTCGCCCAGCAACTCGTGGAAATCCTTGGCTTCACGGAAATTGCGATAGACCGAAGCGAAGCGGACATAGGCGACGTCGTCGAGCGATTTCAGCGCCTCCATGACGAGCCGACCGACCTCGCCGGAGGCCACTTCCGTCTCGCCGGAGCTTTCGAGCTGGCGCACGATGCCGGTCACGGCGCGATCGATCCGCTCGGGGTCGACATTGCGCTTGCGCACCGCGATCTCGACCGAGCGCAGCAGCTTGTCGCGGTCGAACGGCACCTTGCGGCCGGACTTCTTGATGACGACGAGATCGCGCAGTTGCACGCGCTCGAAGGTGGTGAAGCGGCCGCCGCAGTCCGGACAGACGCGGCGCCTGCGGATCGCCGCGCCATCCTCGGCGGGACGCGAATCCTTCACCTGCGTATCTTCGGACTGGCAATAGGGGCAGCGCATGGAGAGCCTTGGGTTTGCGATTCAGAGCATGATCCCGAAAAGTTGCAGACTCTTCGGAGAAGATCATGCTTCAAAAACAAAATCTTAGAGCGAGATGGCGATTCAAGGAAGCGTCATCTCGCTCTGGTGAGCGGAAGGCTTGGAGCCTTTCATTTCTCAGAGATAGCGAGGCGCGAGAAAGATTGCCAGCGCCCTGCCCCTGTCGTGCCCGGTCGGTTCAGGGCGCGACGTCCTTGGTCGGGAATCCGCAGGACGTGCCGAGGTTGCGGTAGGCC
>NZ_RZSN01000003.1:0-91775 GCF_003997315.1 Mesorhizobium sp. M1A.F.Ca.IN.020.04.1.1 | reverse complement strand
CCGCGGCAAAGGCCGAATCGCTTGCCGCAATCCTCAACGCGTCGAGATTGGCCGCGAGCCCGGACGCCGGCGGTTCGCCGAAACCGGGCATGCCGGCAGGGCTGCCGGTCGATCGCGCATAGACGAAAGCCGCGAGCGAGCCCATCGCCGCCACCGCGATCAGGCCGCCGATGCGCGAGACGGCATTGTTGATGCCGGATGCCGCGCCCGTGTCCTTGTCCTCGACGGAGGTCATGATCGCCGTCGACAGCGGCGACACGACGAGCGCCATGCCGAGCCCCATCACCGCCATCAGCGGAAAGGTCCCGGTCCAGAAATTGTGGATCCCGGCATGGGCGAGCAGGGCCATGCCGGCAAAGGCGATGGCGACGACCAAGCTGCCGGCGGCGATCGGCAGGCGCGGGCCGATCTTGTCGGACCACTGACCGACCGGCCCCGACAGCAGCGCGATCAATGCCGACAGCGGCAGGAAGATGAAGCCGACCTCGGCCGAACTCAGGCCCCAGCCCGCGATCAGAACCATGGGCAGGTAGAACAGGTTCGCCGACAGCGCGAAATAGAGGAAGAAGGTCGCGAGATTGGCGCCGGCGAAGGCCCCGATGCGAAACAGGCCGAGATCGATCATCGGCTCGCGCTGCCAGCGCTCGTAGAGAATGAAAATGAAAAGCAGGACGACGCCGGCGACGATCGCCGGCCCGGCCATTATCCCGCCGCCCTCGGCGTTCATCGCCGTCAGCCCATAGGCCAGCGCCCCGAAGGCGAGTGTGGCGAGCGCGGCGCCCCCGAGGTCGAGGCTGCGCTTTTCGGTCGGCTGGTCCGCCGGTATCTTGGCGAGCAGCAGATAGATCGAAACCAGTCCGAGCGGCAGGTTGACGGCAAAGATCGCGCGCCAGACGCCGTTGCCGAAAGTCGACAGCACGAACCCGCCGAGCACCGGCCCGAGCGCCGTCGTCAGCGCCGAGGCCGCGGCCCAGATGCCGATCGCCCGGCCACGCTCCTTTTTCGGATAGGCCTTGGCGATGATGGCGAGGCTGCCCGGCACCATGATGGCGGCGCCAATGCCCTGGATGGCGCGGAACGCGATCAGAATTGCCGGATTGGGCGCCAGCGCGCAGGCGAGCGATGCTGAGATGAAGAGCGCGATGCCGGTCACGAATGCGCGCCTGAGGCCGAATCGGTCGCCGGCGGCACCACCGGCCAGAATCAGCGCCGAAAGCGTCAGCGCATAGGCGTTGGAGATCCATTGCGCTTGCGCCAGGCTGGCGCCGAGATCGACGCGCAAGGCCGGCGTGGCGATCGCCAGGATCGAACCGTCGATGAAGCCGAGCGCCGAGGCCAGGATTGCCGCGACCAGCACGAACTTGCGCTGCGTCTGCGGGCAAAAGGTGCCGTTCGCGCGCGTCGCGGTCGAAAGCGAATCGGCTGTGGCTTCACTCGAGGAAGGCATGAAAACCTGCTTAGCTCTCCGGCGTATCGGTAACAACGAGCCAGAAGATTGCAGTTCTGAAACCAGTTTGGTCTGACGGCATGGCCAGGGAGGTAGCCATCGTAAATGCAAACGAGCCGTCGCGTGCTAGGTTCCGGCGGGTCATTCCAGAAGGGGGAGAGCCAGCCTATGCCTCATCACCCGCTGCTCAGCGCGGGTTCATCCTGGCGATGCAGCTGATCTATGCAACCGCCCTGCGCGGCTCATTGCTGCGCAAAATCATCGACTGAAGACCCGCCGACGAACTCGACGGTCACGCCCGGCGACACCAGCTTGGCGAGCTCTCGCGCATCCCAGTTGGTCAGGCGCACGCAGCCGTGGCTTTCGGTCTTGCCGATCTTGGAAGGATCGGGCGTGCCGTGGATGCCGTAGGTCGGCTTGTCCAGCGCGATCCAGACCGAACCGACCGGACCGTTCGGCCCCGGCGGGATGGTCAAGATCTTGTCGTTCTGGCCCTGCTTGAAATTGATGCTGGGATTATAGGTGTAATTGGGATCGAGCGCGATGCGCGACACGGTGTGGATGCCGGTGGGCGACGGCGTGTCGGCCGAACCGATGGTGGCCGGATAGGCCGCGACCAGCTTGCCGCCCGCATCATAAGCGAAAACTTCCTTCTTGTCCTTGTCGGCGACGATGCGGGCAACCGGCGTCGACACCAACTGGCCGAAATTGGCGACCTTGATGATGGTCCCGGGACGGTTGAAGTCGAGGCCTTTGTTGATCGACTTCAGATAGCCTTCGTCCATGTGGAAGCGCTCGGCGAGCGCCTCGGTGACCGAGGTGTAACCCATGCGGTCGAGCTTGGCCTTCTGGCTGTAATCTTCCGGGATCGAGGCGACATAGGGTCCGGCCACGTCCTCGGGCGTGATCGTGTAGGAGGCGAAGGCGTCGCCCCCCGACTGGGCGAGCGCCGCCTTAATGGCGGCCGAGTCGGTCGATTTCAGATTGCTGCCGGTGATCTGGTTGTAGGCGGCCAGGGCCTTGTCGACATTCGAGCCGAAGCGGCCGTCGATGACTCCCGGCGAGGCGCCGGCGCGGTCGAGCAGCACTTGGAGTTCGGCCACGTCCTGGCGCACGCCGAGCGAAAGCGACGGATCGACGGTCGCCTTGCCGCCCGTGTCCGGCGGCAGCGCGGCCTGGGTCTCCGGATTGACTTGCAGCACGTCCCCCTGCCCAGGGTGCGGTTCGATCGATGCTTCGTTCAGCGGCTCGCGCTTGATGGTGTCCGACCTTGGCGCCTCCGGATAGGTTGTGGCATACCCTTCGTCGCTCGGCGCCGGCGGATAGGCCTCGACGGAATTGCCGCTGTTGGAATCGTAGTCGTCGACCGGCGGCGGGATATACCGGCCGTTCTCGTCCAGCTGCCTGCGACGGAAGCGGGCCATGTCGTCGGGATCGTCGAGATAATAACGGTCGTCGTCCTCGACGGGCGCATGCCCGAGCTCCTGCATCCGCAGCTGACGGCGCAGCGCCCGGCGATCGAGCCTGGTCTGCGGCGGCTGGATGGCGATAACCTTTCCGGTATCGGCATCGACAAGCACCCGGTTGCCCCTGGCATCGTAGTAGATGTCGATATTGCCGTCCTGGGCGAGCAGGAGCGCGCCGTGCTGAGCGTGCCGAACCGTCTTCTGCGCGCCTTCCAGACTGGGCGCTGCGAGCGCGCCAGAAGCCGCCAGCCCGGCCGCGAGTGCCGAAAGGGAAAAGATCGTGCGCAGCATGTGGGTCAGGCTCTCCGGTCGGCTCGGTCTTGCTGGGCGAACCCTTCGCCAGCAAACCAGTTACCAAAACTAAGGTTCCAATATGAACCGGGCATGAAGATGGCGGATTTCCGGCGTTTCACCATGGTCCCCAACCGAATGTCAGTGCAGCCCCAATTCGCTGCGCGCCAGTTTCGTCAGCTTCAGCACGACCAGGCGGTGGCTTTCGCGCAGGTAGTCCTTCAGCGCGGCATCATCCACGCTTTGGCTTGTCTGGCGCTGGATCCATTTCATGCCGCGCGACGCGAGATAGGGCGCGGGCCGGCAGCCCGGCTGTTCCTTCAGCACGTCAAACGCCATGTCGGAGCATTTGAAGGTAACGAAGACCTCGCCCTCCCGGTCATGGCCGCCGATCGCGAACACCTTGCCGCCGACCTTCCAGACGTGAGCCCCGCCCCACTGCACGACGTGGGTCGTGGCGGGCAATGTGGCGCAGAAGCCGTTATAGTCCTCGAGCTTCATTGGAATCGGCCTCCGGGAACCGCAATCAAGCCCGGTTCTGCAGCAGGGCGCTGTGGAAAAGCAAGAGCGCGCCGCCCCTGCCGGATGCGACGCTCCTCGTATCCTTGTTTGCGCAATTCGGACGGAAAACCGCCAAGCGCTTTTCCTGGAATGGCTCCGGTCGCATGCCCCGGCTCGACTCAGGCGGCGGCTTCAGCCGCCACCACCGTCGGCTTCGAACGGAAGTTCAGGCGATCGGAACCGGCGGTGACCTTGACGGTCGAGCCGTCGAGGATTTCGCCGAGCAGGATCTTCTCCGCCAGCGGATCCTGCAGTTCCTTCTGCATCACCCGCTTCAGCGGCCTGGCGCCATAGGCCGGATCGTAGCCCTTGCCGGCCAGCCACTCGATCGCATCGTGATCGAGCGACAGCGTGATCTTGCGATCGACAAGCAGGTTCTCCAGCCGCTTGAGCTGAATCTCGACGATGCGGTCCATATCCTGGCGGCGCAGCCGGTGGAACAGGATCACCTCGTCGACGCGGTTGAGGAACTCCGGACGGAACGAGGCTCTCACCACGCCCATCACCTCGTCGCGCACGGCATCGACGTCCTGGTCGTCGCGGAGATTGACCAGATATTCGGCGCCGAGATTCGACGTCATGATGATCAGCGTGTTGCGGAAGTCGACCGTGCGGCCCTGACCGTCGGTCAACCGGCCGTCGTCGAGCACCTGGAGCAGCACGTTGAACACGTCCGGATGCGCCTTCTCGATCTCGTCGAACAGCACGACCTGGTAGGGCCGGCGCCGCACCGCTTCGGTGAGCGCGCCGCCCTCCTCATAGCCGACATAGCCGGGAGGCGCGCCGATCAGCCGGGCGACCGAGTGCTTCTCCATGAACTCCGACATGTCGATGCGCACCATGGCGCTCTCGTCGTCAAACAGGAAGGCGGCGAGCGCCTTGGTGAGCTCCGTCTTGCCGACGCCGGTCGGACCCAGGAACATGAACGAGCCGATCGGCCGGTTCGGATCCTGCAGACCCGCACGGGCGCGCCGCACGGCCTTGGAGACCGCCTGCACCGCCTCGCCCTGGCCGACGACGCGCTTGCCGATCTCGTCCTCCATACGCAACAGCTTCTCGCGCTGTCCCTCAAGCATCTTGTCGACCGGAATGCCGGTCCAGCGTGACACGACATGGGCGACGTGGTCAGGCGTGACCACCTCTTCCACCATGCCGGCCTTACCGTCCTGGGCTTCGGCTTCCTTGAGCTTCTTCTCCAGCTCCGGGATCTTGCCGTAGGCAAGCTCGCCGGCGCGCTGGAACTCGCCCTTGCGCTGGGCAATCGCCAGCTCGTTGCGCATCTCGTCGAGCTGCTTCTTCAGGTCGGCGGCAAGGCCGAGCTTGTGCTTTTCGGCCTGCCACTTGGCGGTCAGCTCGGTCGACTGCTCCTCGAGGTCGGCCAGATCCTTCTCCAGCTTGGTCAGCCGGTCCTTAGAGGCGTCATCCTTCTCGACCTTCAGCGCCTCGCGTTCGATCTTGAGCTGCATGATGCGGCGGTCGATCTCATCCAGCGCCTCGGGCTTGGAATCGACCTGCATCCTCAACCGCGATGCGGCTTCGTCCACCAGGTCGATCGCCTTGTCCGGCAGGAAACGGTCAGCGATGTAGCGGTTGGAAAGCGTCGCGGCCGAAACCAGCGCCGAATCGGAGATGCGCACCTTGTGGTGCTGCTCGTATTTCTCCTTCAAGCCGCGCAGGATCGAGACAGTGTCCTCGACCGTCGGCTCGTCGACGAAAACGGGCTGGAAGCGGCGGGCGAGCGCCGCGTCCTTCTCGACATGCTTGCGGTATTCGTCGAGCGTAGTCGCACCGACGCAGTGCAGCTCGCCGCGCGCCAGCGCAGGCTTCAAAAGGTTCGAGGCGTCCATCGCGCCATCGGCCTTGCCGGCACCGACCAGTGTGTGCATCTCGTCGATGAACAGAATGATGCCGCCTGCGGCGGAAGTGACTTCCGACAGCACGGCCTTCAGCCGCTCCTCGAACTCGCCGCGATACTTGGCGCCGGCAATCAGCGCGCCCATGTCGAGCGCCATCAGCCGCTTGTCCTTCAGCGATTCCGGCACGTCGCCATTGACGATGCGCAGCGCCAGGCCTTCGGCGATCGCCGTCTTGCCGACGCCGGGCTCGCCGATCAGCACGGGATTGTTCTTGGTGCGGCGCGACAGCACCTGGATGGTGCGGCGGATCTCGTCGTCGCGGCCGATGACCGGGTCGAGCTTGCCCGCCCGCGCATCCGCGGTCAGGTCGCGGGCGTATTTCTTCAGCGCGTCGTAGCCCTGCTCGGCACTGGCCGAATCGGCGGTGCGGCCCTTGCGGACATCGTTGATAACCTGGTTCAGCGCCTGCGCGGTGACACCGGCCTTGGCCAGGATGTCGGCGGTCTTCGCCGACTTCTCCATGGCGAGCGCCTGCAGCAGCCGCTCCACGGTAACGAAGCTGTCGCCGGCCTTCTTGGCCAGTTCCTCTGCGGTCGAAAACACCTTGGCAAGCGGCTGGGCGAGATAGAGCTGGCCGTTGCCGCCTTCGACCTTGGGCATAGCCTCCAACGCCGCCTCGACGCCGAGCTTCACGTCGCGAATGCTGCCGCCGGCGCGCTCGATCAGAGACGCGGCAAGGCCCTCGTCATCATCGACGAGCACCTTGAGCATATGTTCGGGAGTGAATTGCTGGTGGTTGCGCGAGAGCGCCATGGTCTGCGCGGACTGGATGAAACCGCGCACGCGCTCGGAATATTTCTCCGTATTCATGTATGTCTCCTTCCATCACCGGCCCGCTTTGCGGCACCGGATCAGATTGCGGTGACGGACCCGCTCATTCGAGCCGAGTCCTGTTCAGCCGAGATATGGTGTATCAGCTCAGGTCTCTCAAGACGCCCTGATCTCGGTCAGCGCAGAATATTCTAGGGCCTGGTCGCCCGAAGCGCGCAGCGGTTTTGGGCGAATATTAGGCATTAAAACAAGGGCTTAAATGCTGCGGCTGCGCGACGCGCGACATCGACGGCTTCATGATCGTCCACCGCTCGCGCCCAGGGTGACGAGAAGCTCGTCCAGTTGCCCGAACGTCTCGCCCATCGCCTCCGCCGCACCGGTGCCGGCAGCGTCGAGAGCCTCCTTCGAGGGATAGAGCTCGTGCAGGACCAGCAGCGTCTTGCCACCTTTTTCCTCGAAGGTCACCGTCGTGACGGGTCCACCCTCACCGCCTTCCTCATTGGTCCAGACGAGGCGCGACTGCGGTGTCACTTCGATGTACCTGCCGAAGAACTCGTCAAGGTTTGAGCCATCGTGGCCGAACGCCAAACGGTACCTGCCCCCGACACGGACATCCATCTCGCAGGAACGCAGCACCATTCCCATCGACTTCGGCGCCCACCACTGCTTGAACAGCTCAGGCTTGGTCCACGCCTCGAACACGATGCGCGCCGGAGCGTTGAAGGTTCGCGTGACGACGAGCTCGCGGTCCGACGTCCGTTCCACAGTCGTGCGGTTCTGCATCGGTGTGGCCTCACTCGCTTTGCTTGCGTCCATCGACCTTCTCCTTTCGTTTCAGTTCCTCGACCACCTTGTCCAACCCGTCGAAGCGTGCGTCCCAGAGCTGGCTGTACCTCTCGATCCATGCCGCCTCTTGCTCCAGCCCGCGCAGGCCGAGCTTGCAGGTCCGCACGCGCCCGACCTTTTCCGTGCTGACGAGCCCCGCTTGCTCCAAGACACCGACGTGCTTCTTCATGCCCGTAAGGGTCATGTGGAACTGCTCGGCCAGTTCCGTGATCGAAGCGTCCGCACGGCCGAGCTGCTCCAGCACGCCGCGTCGGGTCGCATCCGAGAGCGCGGCGAATGAAGCATCGAGGCGGGTCTTGATATACTGAACCATATGGTTCAGTATTAGCGCACAAATTACCGCCATGCAAGGAAACGAAAGCGCGTCGCGCTGAAACGGATTCAGGCGACGTGCTTTAGGCACGCACAACGAGAAACGGCGGAGAAACCTCTCCGCCGTTCGAATTGCCTGGAAATAGACCTGCGGTCAGCTATCTGCGTCGGCGACTGCCGGCTCGCCGGCACCGCCTGCCGGCTCACCGGCGCCGTTCTCGCTCGGCGCTGCATTTGCCTCTTTGGCGGCAGTCGCGCTGCCGCTGTCCGCGACGTTGCCGCCATCGGCGGCGCTGTCCGCCCGGCCGGCATTGCTTTCATCGCCATTGCCCTGCTCGGCGCTATGGCCCTGCTCGGCATTGCCGCGACCGCGACGTGGACGTCTCTGCCGACGCCCACCGCCATTGTCCGCGCCGGCTTCGTTGCGCTCGGCCTGGGCAGCAAGGCCCGCAGGCGAGAAGCTGTCGAACAGCGGAGCCTGCTCGGCCGCAACGCCGTCTTCGGCGGAGCCCTCCGGCTTGGCCTGCGCCTCATTGCGGCGGCTCTGATCGATCTGCTGGCCGCCATGTTCGCTGCGCTCTCGCTGACCATTGTCGCCGCGCTGACCATTCTGACCGTACTGGCCATAGCCGCCATTGCGGCGGTCGCGGTGCCTGTCACGACCATTATTGTCGCGCCGGTTGTTGTCGCGGCCGTTTTCCTGGTTGTAGGCGAGTTCCGCCGGCGTGCCTTCGATCACCGGCTGCGGCCCGGAACCGTTCGCGGCGGCCTGCGACTCGCCGGCATTTGCGTTGCCGACCGTGTCGAACTCGTCGCGATCCTCATCGACGTCGTCATCGAAGTCGTCGCGGTTCTGCTGGGCGTTCTGGATGGGCATCTGCGCCTGCGCGGCCGCGATGATGCGATTGTAGTGCTCGGCGTGCTGGAGATAGTTCTCCGCCATCACCCGGTCGCCGGAGCTTTGCGCGTCACGGGCGAGTGCGGCATATTTTTCGGCGATCTGCTGAGCCGATCCGCGGATCTTCACGTCCGGACCGTTGCTCTCATAGTTGCGCGTCAGGGGATTGGGCCCCTTGCGGTTGTTGTTGCCACCGCCGCCATTGTTGTTGCGACCGCGCATGCGCCTGTTCTGCTGTTGTGGCCTCATTCGACTCTCTTCATGTGGATTTTCTAAAACTCGTCGCGAACGGTGGCGCTCATGCAGCCGACCGTTTCGTTTTTTCACCGGCGTTCGCCCGCATCGATTGCGTTGGCGCCACGTGCCATCCTGTTCCGGTTACATCACTTGCCGGACGATTCCCGCACGAAGCATGGGCGTCGTTTGCGCAAGGAGGCAGCTATTTCCAAGGAAAACCGAATCGCTAAGAGCACTGCCTGCTTCGTCTCATCCGGTTAAGCCGGAACCTAGCTGCATTCCCTAATATTGCCAAGCGTTTTTTCGCACTGCATCAGGGCTTTCAACGCTCAAACACCAGAACCCTGTCGTTTCCGCCAAGATCGCGTCGCGCCTCCGACAGCCTGTAGCCGGCTGCCGCGAAGATCGCGGTCACCTCGCTTTGCTGCGTATGGCCAATCTCGACCGCTACCTTGCCCTGCGCTTCCAGAAATCCTTCCGCCTCTCCGGCGATGATCCTATAGGGGATCAGCCCGTCCACACCGCCATCGAGGGCCTGGCGTGGATCGAAATCGCGGACCTCGTCCTGCAGATTTCCAATGTCTCGACTGGGTATATAGGGTGGATTCGCGGCAATTAAATGGTATCGGCCCGAAACTTTTTCGAACCAGTTGGAATGCAAGGCCTTGAAGCGCCCGCCGAGCCCCAGATCCGCGGCGTTTCGCGTGGCGGTCGCCAGCGCGCCGGGCGAAATATCAACGCCGGTCGCGGTAGCCGCCGGAATCGCGCTGAGCAGCGCCAGCGCGATTGCGCCGGTTCCGGTGCCGAGATCGAGAAGACGGCACTGGCCAAGCCTTTCGGCCGTCGACTTGGCGAAGGGCAGGATCGCGTCGACCAGCGTCTCGGTATCGGGGCGCGGCTCCAGCGTGTCCGGCGACAGCGACAGCCGCAGCCCATAGAACTCGCGATAGCCGAGAATGCGATGCACCGGCTCACCTGCGACGCGACGCCTCAGGGCCGCCTCGATTGCCGCAAGAGCCGCAGAATCCACCGTTCGGCCCGGCTCCGCGATAGCCTGGGTGCGCGTGGTTTCGGAAAAATGCTCGACGATCAGCCTGGAATCGAGCGCCGGATCGGCAATGCCGGCGGCAGCGAGCCGCTCCCTCGCCGCGTGCAGCAGCGGTCGAAGTGCCGAGGGCAAAGGATCAGCCATCAATACCCATGTCGGCGAGCAGCTTCGACTGATGGTCGGCGATCAGCGCGTCGATCACCTCGTCGAGCTCGCCCATCATCACCCGGTCGAGCTTGTAAAGGGTGAGGTTGATGCGGTGGTCGGTGACGCGTCCCTGCGGGAAATTATAGGTGCGGATGCGCTCCGAGCGATCGCCCGAGCCGACCTGCGATTTTCGCGACGACGAGCGCTCCTCGTCCGCGCGGCTGCGTTCCAGGTCATAGAGCCGCGCCCGTAAAATCTGCATGGCCCGCGCCCGGTTCTGGTGCTGCGACTTTTCCGCCTGCACCACCATGATGCCCGTCGGCAGATGCGTGATGCGCACCGCCGAATCGGTGGTGTTGACGTGCTGCCCGCCGGAGCCGGACGCGCGCATCGTGTCGATGCGGATGTCCTCTGCTCGGATATCGATATCGACCTCCTCGGCCTCGGGCAGTACGGCGACCGTCGCCGCCGAGGTATGGATCCGCCCGCCGGCCTCGGTTTCCGGCACGCGCTGCACGCGATGCACGCCGGATTCGAATTTCAGCTGCGCGAACACGCCCTTGCCCGACACCGAGGCGATGATTTCCTTGTAGCCGCCGACTTCGCCTTCGCTCGCCGAAACGACCTCGAAACGCCAGCCGCGCGAGGCGGCGTAGCGCTCATACATGCGAAACAGATCGCCGGCGAACAGGGCCGCCTCGTCGCCGCCGGTGCCGGCGCGGATTTCGAGGATGGCGTTCCTGTCGTCGGCGGCATCCTTGGGGAGGAGCAGAATCTGGATATCCTTCTGCAGCACCTCGATGCGCTCCTTAACCTCCGGCAGGTCGGCCTCGGCCAGCGCCCGCATCTCGGCGTCGATGTTCTTGTCGGCGAGCATCGCTTCGAGGTCGGCCTGTTCCTGCTCGGCGGCGCGCAGCGCCCGGATCTTGCCCACCATCTCCTGGATATCGGCATATTCGGAAGCCATTTTGACGTAGGCATCGGCCGTCGGCCCTGCCGACATCTGCGCTTCGAGCATGTCGAAACGCTTGACGACTTGGTCCATGCGGTCGCGGGGCAAGTTGATCATGGGCTCGGGACTTCGATGGAATTCACGTCAGGACGAGTCGAAACTGGCGAATTTCGAGAACCGGAGCGGAATGTACATTTAGGTCCATGAGCACCGGAAGCGCAGAAAATCGACATTTGCAGACCGCCCTCACGTGAATCTAGAGCGGAATGGAGCGGTCGTCGGCAAAGGCTTGCAGCAGCGCCCGCATTGGCGTCCCTTGGACGGGGGCCATCAGATTGTCGTTGAAGAAGGCTTCCAGCTCCTGCAGCGGCAATTCGGTCAGCATCGCCTTGACCGGGCCGATCGAGGCCGGCGACATCGAGATCGAGCGGAAGCCGACGCCGATCAGCGCCATCGCCGAGATCGGCTTGCCCGCCAACTCGCCGCACAGCGTCACCGGCGTATGGTTGCGCGCGCCGGCGTCGGCGATCTGCTTCAGCACGCGCAGGAACGGCGCCGACAGCGTGTCGAAACGGTCGGCAAGCTGCGTGTTGCCGCGGTCCACCGCCATGACGAACTGGAAGAGGTCGTTGGAGCCGACCGAGACGAAGTCGACCGCCTTCATCAACTCGTCGAGCTGGAACAGCAGCGACGGCACCTCCAGCATCGCGCCGAGCTTGAGGCTCGTCGGCAAATGATGCGCAAAACGCGACAGGTGCCGGACTTCGCGGTCGATGATCTCGCGCGCCTGCGCGATTTCCGACAGTTCCGTCACCATTGGCAGCATCAGCTTCAGCTCACGCCCGCCACAAGCCTTGAGCAGCGCGCGGATCTGTGTCCTGAGGAGGCCGGGGCGGTCGAGAGTGAGGCGGATCGCCCGCCAGCCGAGTGCCGGGTTTTCCTCTTGCACCGCGCCCTTGAAATAGGGCAGCACCTTGTCGCCGCCGATGTCGATGGTACGGAAGGTGACCGGCTTGCCGCGAGCCGCCTCGAGTACATCGCGATAGAGCCGCTCCTGCGCCTCGGCGCGCGGAAAGGTCGAGGCCACCATGAACTGCAATTCGGTGCGGAACAGGCCGATGCCGGCCGCTCCCGATTCTGAAAGCTGCGGCAGGTCGACGGCAAGGCCGGCATTCATCAGGAGATCGACGGGGACGCCGTCCTTGGTCAGCGACGGCTTCTTGCGCAGTTCGCGATAGATTTCCTGCCGCCGAGCTCGGAAGCGGACCTTTTCGGCATAGGCGGCCTCGAGGTCGGACTGCGGCCGCAGGTGAATGGTGCCTTCCTCGCCGTCGACGATGATGGCATCGCCGTTTTCCGCCATGGAGACGGCGCCCTTGACCTGGCCTGCGACCGGAATGCCCATGGCGCGCGCGACGATGACGACATGGCTGGTGGCGGCGCCGTCCTCCAGCACCAGGCCGCGCAGCTTGTCCCTCGGATAGTCGAGCAGTTCGGCCGCACCCATCGAGCGGGCGACGATGATGGCATCCTTTGGCAGCGAGGCCGCGACATCCTCCGGACCGCGCCCCATCAGCTGGCGCAAGAGCCGGTTGGCGAGATCGTCGAAGTCGCTCATGCGCTCGCGCAGATAGGGGTCCGTCATGTGCAGCATGCGTGCGCGCATGTCGCTCTGCACCTTCTCGACGGCCGCTTCCGCAGTCAGGCCGTTGCGGATCGCCTCTTCCAGCCGGCGCACCCAGCCGCGGTCGTTGGCGAACATGCGATACGCCTCGAGCACCTCTCGATGCTCACCCTCGAAAGCGACGTCCCGGCGCTCGAGCATGTCGTCGATCGACAGCCTCAGCGAGCCGAGCGAGCGGTCGAGGCGACGCACCTCCTCCTCGCTGTCCTCGTTGAACAGATTGGTGACGACGATGCGCGGCTCGTGCAGCACGACATGGCCAAGCCCGACGCCTTCGTTGAAGGCAAGACCGGTGAAGCTTGCCGGACGGCGCAGGTCAAGTTCGAGCCCCGGCCGGGTGAGGCGGGCAAGATCGCCGGTGGCGACCATCTCGGCGATCACCATCGCCGTCGTTTCCAGCGCCTCGACCTCGTCGTCGCGATAGTGGCGCATGGTCTTGTTCTGCACCACCAGGACGCCCAGCGTGCGCCCTGCCCGCAGCACCGGCACGCCGAGGAAGGAATTGTAGATCTCTTCGCCCGTCTCCGGCAGGTAGGCGAAGGCCGGATGCTCCTGCGCGTTGGAGAGATTGAGCGGCCGCGCGCTGGCGGCGATGGTGCCGACAAGGCCTTGCCCGAGCCTCAACTGCGCCAAATGGACGGCGGTGGGGTTCAGACCTTCGGTGGCGTAGAGCTCCAGCACCGAATCGGCGCGCAGCACATAGAGCGAGCATACCTCGGCGACCATGTTGGAGGCGATGTCGCGCACGATACGGTCGAGCCGCTCCTGCGGCTCCAGCGGCTCCTGCATGAGCTCGCGGAGCCGTCTCAGCAGAACGCGCGGGCCACCGGCCATGTCACGCATCGCGGCTTCTTCTCCAATGGGCACGTTGCCCGCCGTAGCTTCCGCCACGGCCGGCGCTCACGCAATAACGGACTCAGTTCTTGCTATTGCTTATCGAGCCCGTAGACGGAATGCAAAGTACGAACTGCAAGTTCCGTATAGGGACCGTCGATCAGTATCGAGATTTTGATCTCGGAGGTGGTGATCGCCCGGATATTGATCGCTTTATCGGCCAGCGCCTTGAAGGCGGTGGCCGCGACGCCGGCATGGCTTCGCATGCCGATACCGATGACCGAGACCTTCGACATGCCGGCTTCCGACTGCACGACGTCGTAGCCAACATCGGCCTTCAGCCGCTCGAGCACTGCCAGCGCCTTGTCGATGTCGCCCGACGGTACCGTGAAGGTCATGTCGGTGAATTTGCCGTCCTCGGAAATGTTCTGGACGATCATATCGACATTGATGTTGGCCTCGGCCAGCGGGCCAAAGATGCCGGCGGCGACGCCTGGGCGGTCGCCGACGCGGCGCAGCGAGATCTGCGCTTCGTCCTTGGCATAGGCAATTCCGGTGACGACCTGCTGTTCCACGATCTCTTCCTCGTCGCAAATAAGCGTTCCGGGCGGATTGAGCAAATCCCCCATTCCGGGCGCGTCGGGATCGTCGAAGGACGACCGCACAAAGGTACGCACCCTGTGCACCATGGCAAGCTCCACCGACCGCACCTGCAGCACCTTGGCGCCGAGCGAGGCCATTTCGAGCATTTCCTCGAACGAAATCTTGGCCAACCGCCGGGCTTTCGGCTCGATGCGCGGATCAGTCGTGTAGACGCCGTCGACATCGGTGTAGATGTCGCAACGGTCGGCCTTGACCGCTGCCGCGATCGCCACGGCGCTGGTGTCGGAGCCGCCGCGGCCGAGGGTCGAGATGCGGTTGTCCGGGCCGATGCCCTGGAAACCGGCGATGACCGCCACCTGGCTCTCGCCGAAGCGCTTGATCAGGAACGCGCCGTCGATGTCGAGGATGCGCGCCGCGCCATGGGCGTTGTCGGTCTTGATCGGGATCTGCCAGCCCTGCCAGGAACGGGCATGGACACCCATGTTCTGCAGGGTTATCGCCAACAGGCCGGCCGTGACCTGCTCACCGGAGGCGACAACGGCGTCATATTCGCGCGCGTCGTGCATGGGCGAGGCCTCGCGCGTCCAGCCGACCAGCTCGTTGGTCTTGCCGGCCATGGCCGAAACCACCACGGCGACCTCATGGCCGGCATCGACCTCGCGTTTGACATGGCGCGCCACATTGCGGATGCGGGCGATGTCGGCGACCGAAGTTCCGCCGAATTTCATCACGATGCGCGCCATGGAAGCGAGATGCCTTTGACTAAAGCCGGCTTGGGGCCGGAAAACGGAAAATGCGCCCGGACCAGCCGAGCCGCGGAAATGCGCGGCCTCCTTAGCTAAAACAGCAAGGCTTCGCAAGCGAGGGCGCAGGAGAAGCGGCCTTGGCGCGATTTTGAAGTCTCCTGGCGGATTCCTGCCGCGCAATGCGATAAACTTGGAAAATCGGATGGAGGAATTCATGACCGAGACGCTGGAGATCGTGACCTTCCGCCTCAAGCCGGATGCTGCGGCTGGTTTTGTTGCCCAAAATGGCGTCGTCACCGACTGGCTGGCGCACCAGCCCGGTTTTCTCAGCCGCCATCTCGGCGAGCGCGACGACGGAAGCTGGGTCGACGTCGTGCGCTGGCAGAGCCTCGAGCAGGCCCAGGCGGCGGCACAGCGCATCATGGCCGAGATCGGCGATTGCGAGGCCATGCGGGCGATCGAGCCGACCAGCGTCGCCATGAGTCATGCCGCGGTCGCGCTGTCGGCCTAGGCTCGACTGTCCCTCGTCCCGCTGCGGCTGGTTAGCGGCAACGGAAAAACCTGCCTTGACTTTCGCTGCCGGGGACCCGACTTCCTAGCGTTCCCCGACTTGCTGGCGTTCGAGGAGACCCGCCCCATGCCTGAGCCCCGCCGATCGACCATAGATGCCGGAGAAGTCGAACGCTTCTCCGCCCTTGCCGCCGAATGGTGGAACCCGAACGGCAAGTTCCGGCCGCTGCACAAGTTCAACCCTGTGCGCCTTGCCTATATCCGCGACCAGGTGGCGGCGCGCTTCGGCCGCGATCCGCGCGCGGCCAGGCCATTCGAGGGTCTGCGCTTCCTCGACATCGGCTGCGGCGGCGGGCTTTTATGCGAACCGATGGCGCGGCTTGGCGCGGAAGTGGTCGGTGCCGACGCCTCGGCCACCAACATCGAGGTCGCTAAGCTGCACGCGGCCGAAGCCGGCGTAAATGTCGACTATCGCGCCACCACGGCCGAGGCGCTGGCCGACGCCGGCGAGACATTCGACGTTATCCTCAACATGGAGGTGGTCGAGCATGTCGCCGATGTCGATCTCTTCGTCGCCAAATGCAGTGAGATGGTCCGGCCCGGCGGCATCATGTTCGTCGCCACCATCAACCGCACGCTGAAGGCGCTTGGCCTTGCCATCATCGGCGCCGAGTATGTGCTGCGCTGGCTGCCGCGCGGCACGCATCAGTTCGGCAAGCTAGTGCGGCCGGAGGAGTTGGCAAAGGCGCTTGGCGCGGCGGGGCTGACCATCGTCGACCGGACCGGCGTGATCTATCATCCGTTGGCCGACCGCTGGCAGAAATCCAGGGACATGGACGTCAACTACATGGTGCTGGCCGAAAAAGCCTCGGTCTAAGCGGCCAACTGAAGCGTTTACGCCGCCTGGCTTTGCAGCTTCGGGCTTGGCTGGCTCTGCGCCTTGGTGGTGATGAGCACGCCGGCGGTGATGATGGCCGCGCCCAGCCAGGTCAGAAGCTGATAATGCTCGCCGAGGAAGATCGTGCCGGCAAAGAGCCCGACCGCCGCCGCCACATAGCCGATCTGGCTGAGATAGACCGGCCCGCCGACCGCCTGCAACCGGAAGAAGAAGGCAAACATCGCCGAAGCCGACGCCACCTGTGCGACGACCACCAGCGGCACGCCGCCGAGCGGAGCAAATGCCTGCCAGCCGAGCAGAGTCAGGATGCCGATGAGAAGCAAGGTTGCCGACGCCAGATGGCTGCCAACGGCGAGCTCGATCGGACCGGTGTCCTCGGGCCAGTCGATGGTGCGGTAGATGTTGCCGGCGGCGAGGCTGACGGGGATGAGAAGGCCGACCGCCACCCAGAAATATTCGGCCGGCTGGCCGGCCTCCCCACGCGTCAACGCGACCATCACCGCGCCGATAAAACCAACGATAATGCCGATGATGCCGAGCAGGTTCGGTCGCCGCACCCCAAGCAGGATCGAGAACACCAGCGTGATGACCGGCGACAGCGTGAACATGATGCCCGTGTAACCCGCGCCGAGATGCGGGATGGCCGAGAACATCAGCAAGTTGGGAAAGGCGTAGGAGATGGCTGCGGTGATGAAGAAATAGCGCAACTTGTGCGCCGTGAGCCGGATGCGCTGACCGAGCAGCAGAAGCGTTATCAGCAACACGCCGCCGGCACCGAACGAGATCACGAAAGCCCAGGCCATTGCCGGGACACCGGCCGCCGTTGCCAGCTTGCCGAAGGGGAGCGTCATGCCGAGCAATCCGCCGGTGACGATCAGAAGACCCAGTGCGGAGTCCCAGAGCAATTTCATCTGCGTGATCCTGTGGCTACGCGGCCAAGCTTGGCGGCCGCTCCAACTTGGGATAATATAGCGTAAAGATTCTCAATATCAAGATACTTTACGGTGAGGCACATGGACCGTGCGGCAAGAGCGATGGAGCAATGGCGCAAGGAACGGCCGGACCTCGACGTCTCGCCGATGGGAGTGATCGGGCGACTGAACGAAGCGTCCTCGCTGATCGCGCGCGACCGGCTCGCGCCGCTCTTTGCCCGTTTCGGCCTGCAGCAGGGCGAATTCGACGTGTTGGCCACGCTTCGCCGCTCCGGCGCGCCTCACGCGCTGACGCCGACCGAGCTCTACGAGGCGACGATGGTGACCTCCGGAGCAATGACCGCCCGGCTCGACCGGCTGGAAAAGGCGGGCCTGATCCAGCGCGCGCCGCATCCCGGCGATCGCCGCGGCGTTGTGGTGCAACTCACCTCGAAAGGCCTCGAACTCATCGATGAGGCCCTTACCGCCCACGTCGCGAATGAGCATGAAATCCTCGCCGGGTTGGCGCCAGAGGACCGGAAAATGCTCGCCACACTGCTGAAAAAGCTGATCGGAACTCTTAGTTCCGGTCCTCCGGAAAGCTCGGGATCGGCATGAATTCGACGCCGTCCTCGGCGAGGCTTTTCGCCTCGTCCGGCGTAGCCTCGCCATAAATGCCGCGCGGATCGGTCTCGCCGAAATGGATCTTGCGCGCTTCCTCGGCGAACTTGTCGCCGACATAGTCGGCATTCTCGCGCACCTTGTCGGCGAGCGCCTTGAGCTGTGCCAGCGCCTGTTTCTGCGCGTCGCCCATGGCCAGCGCCATCTTCTCCTGCTTGCGTGAGGTGGAGACCGCCGGCGCCATCAGCGCCTTCTCGACCTTGTGCGAGCCGCAGATCGGGCAATCGATGAAGCCGCGTTTCTTCTGCGTGCCGAAGTCGTCATTGCTGCGGAACCAGGCTTCGAATTCGTGCTCGTGTTCGCAGATGAGCGAAAAGCGGATCAAGAGGCTGCACCCCTGAGACGCGGCGCCTCGCCGGCATTGACGGTGAAATCCCGCGCGTTCTTGAGATTGGGAATCTTGCGACGCGCCGCAGCCGACTGCGCCGGGTCGATCTCGGCGACGATCACGCCGGGCTCGTCATGCGCGGCCTCGGCGATGATGCGTCCCCACGGATCGACGATCAGCGAATGGCCGTAAGTCTCGCGGCCGTCCTCGTGCCGGCCGCCCTGCGCGGCCGCGATGAGATAGGCGCCGTTCTCGATCGCGCGTGCCCTGAGCAGCACGTGCCAGTGCGCCTCGCCGGTCTGGCGGGTGAAGGCTGCAGGCACCGAAAGCACCTGAGCCCCCGCCAGCGCTTCGGCACGGAATAGCTGCGGGAAGCGCAGGTCGTAGCAGACGGCGAAGCCCAGCTTCACGCCGTTGACATCGGTGACGACGCCCTCCGTCCCCGGCTCGTAAGAGGCGGATTCGCGCCAGCTCTCGCCGTTGTCGAGGTCGACATCGAACATGTGAATCTTGTCGTAATTGGCGATCATGGCGCCGTCGGGCGCGAACAGGAACGCCCGGTTGGCGAGCTTGCCGTCGGCGCGCAGGATGGCCGTCGAGCCGACATGCAGGAAAATGCCGAGTTCCTGCGCAAGTTTCCGCGCCGTCGAAACGACGACGTCCTTGTCTTCGCTGGTGAAAGCGGCGGCACCAGCCTGTTTGTCGCGGATGAGCGCGCCGGTCATTTCCGGCGTCTGCACGTAGGTGGCGCCCTGCTGTGCGGCCTCGCGGACCAGCCTTTCCATGGCGGCCGCGTTGCGCTCCGGGCTGGTGCCCGAACGCATCTGCACCGCCGCCGCCTTGAAAACGCTCATGATCAAACCCTCGCCCCGTTGGCAAGCAACACGTCCAGCCGGCCCTCGGACTCCAATTCATGGAGGTCGTCGCAGCCGCCGACATGCGTGTCGCCGATGAAAATCTGCGGAAAAGTGGTGCGCCCATGCGCCCGCGAAATCATTTCCTGGCGCAATTCCGGCGAGAACGACGCGTCATGCTCGGTATAGGCTACACCCTTGCGCTCGAGCAACCGCTTGGCTGCGGTGCAATAGCCGCACATCATCCGGGTATAGATCGTCACATCAACCATCGATCAGCAATCCTGCCTGCGCCCATCGCCCAGCGGTTATGCGAAAGCGACATGCACCAAAACAACAACTTAAGCCCTATATAGTTGCAGACTCATCGGCCCGGAAGTCCCCCGGCAGGACGCGGGCAAAGGTCAGCACGTCGACCGCTCCGGCGCCGCCTTTCTTCAGCGCCTTGGCCACCGACCGCACGGTGGCGCCGGTGGTGAAGACGTCGTCGATGACGAGCACCCTTCGGCCGGCGATCTCGATTTCCGCCTCGGGCGGGACGCGGAAGGCGGCGCGCACATTCTCCTCGCGTTCGTGCCGCTCCAGCCCGACCTGCTGGCGGGTGAGTTTTACGCGCCTCACCGCAGCCGGCGCGAAAGGCAGGCCGCTCAGCTTCGAAACCGCCCGTGCCAGCTCCGCCGACTGGTTGAACTGCCGCCGGAAGAAGCGTCGCCAATGCAGCGGCACCGGGACCACGACATCGGCTTCAGCGATCAGTTCGGCGCCGGCGCGCATCATCCAGCGCGCCATCCAGGGCGCGAGATCGGTGCGATCCTGGTATTTCAGCCCTTGCACCATCTGGCGCGCGACCCCTGAATAGACGACCGCCGCCCGCGCCCGCTCGAAAGGCGGCGGATCGGCGATCGCTTCGGCGGAAAGAAAACCGTCGCCCATGTCATGCGTAAACGGCGTGCCCATCACTGGACACCAAGGCTTCTCCAGCAGTCGAAGCTTCGGCCAGCAGGCGCCGCACAGCACGCCAGGCTGCGAGACGTGGCGGCGGCAGCCGGCACAGACCGGCGGAAACAGCAGGCGCGCCGGCCAGCCCAGAGCCTGCCGCGTCATGTCCTTCATCGCAATGGTCTTGATCTTGCGCACCGGATCGGCCACGTGAAGCGAAACCCCGCGCCACCATAGCATCGGTCAGGCACGCACCGACAACAGGAATAACCCATTGCAGCCTTTGATCGACACGGAGCTCTGGCTTGCGCACAAACGCCGGGCGCTGATGCACCCCGTCGACGGAGCCGATTTCCTGATGCGGCGGGCAGCGGAGGACCTTGCCGACCGGCTGGGCGCCGTCGAGCGCAAATTCGGCAAGGCGGCGGCGCTGTTTTGCCAGACATCGGCCGCGACCAGGCTGCTCGCCGGCAGCGGCAAGGTGGCCGACACAGTGCGCGTGGAAACAGACGGTGCCTTCCTTGCCGGAGAAGCCGGCATCGTCGCCCCGGCGGAGACCGTGCCGTTCGAGGCCGAGAGCCTCGATCTCGTCGTCTCGCTGCTGTCGCTGCAGACGATGAACGACATCCCCGGCGTGCTGGCGCAGATCCGCCGCGCGCTGAAGCCCGACGGGCTGTTCCTCGGCGCTTTAGCCGGTGCCGGCACGCTTTCCGAGTTGCGCGAGAGCCTGCTTGCCGCCGAGACCGAGCTTTACGGTGGCGCGAGCCCTCGCGTCCTGCCGTTCACCGATGTGCGCGACGCCGGCGCGCTGCTGCAACGTGCCGGCCTGGCGCTGCCGGTCGCCGACGTGGAGACGGTCACGGTGCGCTACGATTCGCTGTTCGGACTTGCCGCCGACCTGCGCGCCATGGGCGAGACCAGCCCGCTTTTGGACCGCAGCCGGCGTCCCGCCACCCGGCGGCTGTTCGCCCGCGCCGCCGAAATTTATGCTGATCGGTTTTCCGACCCGGACGGCCGCATCCGGGCAAGCTTTTCGATCGTGTGGATGTCCGGCTGGGCGCCCGATGCCTCACAGCAGAAACCGCTGAAGCCTGGCTCGGCCAAGGTCTCGCTGAAGACGATCCTCGAGAAGCCGACGGGGCACTGACCATGCGCGCCGCGGTCTGACCGATGCGATCAGTGCTGGGCAAAGGCGTTGGCAAGCCTGCTGTTGTTGTCGGAGAACAGCCACTGGATCGCGTCGGCGGCCTTGCCGACGCCGCCGACGATTACAAGCGACAGCACGGCAACGATCAGGCCATATTCGATGGCCGTGGCGCCTGATTCATCTTCTATGAATTGCTGCAGCAGGTTTTTCATGGTCATCGATCCCTCTTGCCGGGAACCATAGCGCCTACCCGTTAAGAAAGGTTAACGGCAAAAGCTTAACGGGCGGTGAAATAGCGGTTTCTTGCTGAATTTATTAACCAATTAGCACTCGCCGTAGCGGCTGCCATCGTTGCGGATTACGCAAACGGAATTTGGCAGCGGCTGCAGCACGCTTCGCCGCAGGGTGTAGGTATCGCGGCGACCGATCGAACCGGTGCTGCTTAGGTCGAGTCCGCCGCTCAAGCTCTCGCGCGCGCCCTGCGGACGCAGCTGGCTGTCCAGGAAAGGCGTCGCGATCAGAGCCAGCGCCACCGCGGCCGACCCGAAAAGCAGGGTGATCCGCAAGATACCCATGCCGGCATCGGCGGCGCGGAAAGCGCGGTCGGGCCGGATCGAGTCCCATTCTCTGTCGAGGCTCATGGATTGGCTCCAATCAAAATCGGCATGCCGCCGCGCGGACGATTTGCCTCAATTTTCCATGTCGAGATAAATCTTCCATTAACGCTGCCTAAAGCAGACGGAGCAAACGGCAGCTTGGAGCAATTCCGGCCGGAGGTCGCCAAATCAGCATTTTGGTGGAAACGCTGAAGCGGCTGTGACGATCACAAGAGATCGATGAGGAACTGGATCAGCGGCGCGTCCGCCGGCGGCATCGGGTAGTCGCGCATCTGGCGCGGCCTGACCCATTTCAGCCCCTGCCCTTCCCTCGGCTGCGCAATGCCGCGGAAGCGCCGGCAGATGTAGAGCGGCATCAGCAGGTGGAACTGGTCATAGCTGTGGCTGGCGAAGGTGAGCGGCGCCAGGCAGGGGATCTCGGTCTCGATACCGAGCTCCTCATGCAGCTCGCGCACCAGGCATTCCTCGGGCGTCTCGCCTGGCTCGACCTTGCCGCCCGGAAACTCCCAAAGGCCGGCGAGCTGCTTGCCCTCGGGACGCTGCGCCAGAAGCACGCGTCGGTCGGCGTCCACCAGCGCGCAGGCCGCGACAAGAAGCAGGCGCTTTCCAGCTGGCGTGATCTCGCTCATGCGTCCGGCCGCCGGCGATAATGGTAGCGATAGACTTCCTCGAAGCCGAGCGACCGGTAGAGCGACAGCGCCGCTACATTGCCGGCTTCCACCTGCAGCCAGGCTTCGCGCGCGCCGCGCAGCCTGGCCCATTTCAGCGCCGACAGGATGAGGTTGCGGCCATGGCCCTTATTGCGCGCCGATTTTTCGGTGGCGACCTCGAACAGGCCGGCGAGATCGCCGTCGTGGACGCAGATCAGCGTTGCCAGCGGCTCATTGCCGTCCTCGAGCGCAAACAGCCCCGCCTCAGGCTGGATTGCGCCGATGACTTCCGAGAGGCCGGCTCGCAGCGAGGCGTCCGAGCCGTTCGTCCTGATCGCCGCGCCGATGAAGCGGCTGATGTCTTTCAGCGGAATCTGGTCCATCGCGGCGTCGAGTTGCGCCTCCTTGAGCGGCAGACGCATCACCACCGATTCGTCGAACCGGCTCCAGCCTGCATCGTCGAGATGCGTCGACAGCACCTGCCCCGAAAGCGGCGACATACGAAAGGTCAGCGGCCGGCCGTAAGCCTCGAAGCGACGGCTGGCGCGCACGATGCGTTCGGCAATGGCATGCGTGTCGCCGGGATCGAGCGGATTGACCGAATTCAGGCGCTTCGCCGGATGGCCCGCCGTCAGCCGCACCAACCATGTCCCGTCATAATGAACGGCCGCCGCCGGCCAGGCGCGAAAGCCCGCCGCCTCGTAGCGGCGCACGATCGCGAGCACGCTTGCCGGATGCGTCGACACCGGTGCCATCAGCTCCGGTAGTCGCCATTGATGGCGACATATTCCTTGGTGAGGTCGCAGGTCCACACCGTCGCCTTGCCGCGGCCGATGCCAAGGTCGGCGCGGATGCGGATGTCGTCGCGCTTCATATAGGCCGAGGTCGCTTCTTCCGAGTAAGCCGGATCGCGCTCGCCCTCATGCGCCAGCCGGTTGTCGCCGAACCAGATCGACAGCCGGTCGCGGTCGGCAGGCTCGCCGGCCTTGCCGACGGCCATGACGACGCGGCCCCAATTGGCGTCCTCGCCGGCGACCGCCGTCTTGACCAGCGGCGAGTTGGCGATCGAAAGCGCGACGCGCTTGGCCGAGCGCGCGGATTTGGCGCCGGTGACGGTGACCTCGACCTGCTTGCGCGCGCCTTCGCCGTCGCGCACCACCTGCAGCGCCAGCGACTTCAGCACCTTGCCGAGTGCGCGGCGGAAGGCGCCGAGCCGCGCATCTTTCGGGTCGCTGATCTTGGGCGCGCCACGCGAACCAGCCTTGCCGGTGGCGAAGAAGAGCAGCGTGTCGCTGGTCGAGGTATCGCTGTCGACAGTGACCGCGTTGAAGGTCTTTGCCGTGCCGCGCGACAACAGATCCTGCAGCACCGGGGCTGCGATCGGCGCGTCGGTGGCGATGAAGGAGAGCATCGTGGCCATATCGGGCGCGATCATGCCGGCGCCCTTTGCGATGCCGTTTATGGTGACATCGGCGTCGCCGAGCTTCACCGTCTGGGACGCCACCTTCGGATAGGTGTCCGTGGTCATGATGGCCTTTGCCGCCTCGGTCCACAGGTCCGGCTTGCCGTCCTTCACCAGGCCGGCGAGCAGATGGCTGAATTTGTTGGTGTCGAGCGGCTCGCCGATAACGCCGGTCGAGGCCAGAAACACTTCGCTCTCGGAGCATCCGGCGGCCTTCGCCGCCGCCTCGCCGGTCAAAGCCGTCGAAGCGCGGCCCTTCTTGCCGGTGAAGGCGTTGGCATTGCCGGAATTCACCACCAGCACACGCGCCTTGCCGGCGGACAGGTTCTGGCGGCAGTAGTCGACCGGCGCCGAGGGGCATTTCGACTTGGTGAAGACACCGGCGACCGCCGTTCCGGGATCGAAGACCATGGCAAGCAGATCGGTGCGATTGCGATATTTGATCCCGGCCTCGGCGGTAGCGATGCGCACGCCCTCGATGACCGGCATCTTGGGATATTTCTTCGGTGCGAGCGGCGAAATCGTTGCGGACATGTGACCCCGGAGCGGCAGAACGCAAATAGGAGGCCGGTTTGCCCGATAGCGCGCGCTGGCGCAAGAGCGTTCTGGCCGCGCTTGATGGGCTCTCTCGGGGTGCGCGGCATAGCGCGCGCCTGAAATGCGAAAGGGCGCCCGAAGGCGCCCTGAGCAGCATCTTTCAGGCTGGCCGGCTTACTTGCCGCTCTCCAGCGTGTCGACCGCCGACTTCAGCTTCGCGTCCGGGATCTCGATCTTGGCGGCGCCGCGCAATTCCTTGACCATGGCGAAATACTTGTCGCGGATGACGGCCTGCTTGGCCTGGTCCTTTACGTCGTCGAAGGCCGGCGGCTGCTTGGCGCGCTTGTCCTCGACCTTGATGACATGCCAGCCGAACTGCGACTGCACCGGCTCCTTGCCGTACTTGCCGACATCAAGCGCAAACGCGGCCTTGTCGAACTCCGGCACCATCTGCCCGGGACCGAACCAGCCGAGGTCGCCGCCATTCGACTTGCCGCTCGGGTCGCTCGTGTGCTCGTTGGCGAGCTTCTGGAAATCGGCGCCGCCGTCGAGCTGCTTGATGATCGCCTCGGCTTCTTCCTTCGTCTTCACGAGGATGTGACGGGCGTGAATCTCATTGACCGGCGGCGTGTTGGCGATTTCCTGGTCGTAGCGGGCGCGGATATCTGCATCCGTCACCTTGTCGACGACTTCCTTCTCGACGACCTCGCCGTGCAGGGCGCGCTGCTGCAGGAAGGCCATCCGACGCAGGAAATCGGCATCCTTGTCGAGGCCGCTGTCGACCGCTTTCTTGGCCATGACGCGGATTTCAATGGCCGCCGAAAGAGCAGCGGCGCGGCGCTGTTCCGGCGGCAGCTGCGCGAACTGCTGCGACAGCTCGCCTTCGGCCAGCGCGAGATCGGCCTCGGTCAGCTTCTCGCCGTTGATGGTGGCGACCACGGCGTTGGGATCCACGGGAGCGGCTGCGGGAGCCGCCGCGCCCGGCTGGGCGGGCTTGGTTTCCTGCGCCATCAGCGGCGACAGCGAAAGAGCCGAGAGCCCGAAGGCCAAGCCAAGGCTGGCGAGCGACGCGCGGCGGAACGACAGGGACATCAAGATAACTCCAATGGGGATTGCCGATAAGGATCGCTTGAACGGGAAGGTTCCAGATCAGTCCGATTGTGGCGGAATTTGGCGCTGCCCATAGGGCTAACGCGGCGTTGACATCAGTTGAGCCCCCTCTTATCTGTCCAACGACTTGGCGTCCAGAACCGTTTTCCGGGCGCTTTTTGCGTTTGTCCGCATTCACGCGGATTTGATGGGCCCGCCAGGCGCCTGTCGCAAACGGCTAAAATTGCTATCGAAAGGACCATTGGATGGTCAGTCTCGGCGCTCTCGCGCGTAAGGTTTTCGGCTCTTCCAACGACCGCCGAGTCAAGGCGACAAGGCCCCGGGTCGAGGCCATCAATGGGTTGGAAAACGAGATGCGGGCGCTCTCCGATGCCGAGCTTGCCGGCCGCACCGAGAAATTCCGCCAGGACTTCGCCAATGGCGCCTCGCTCGACGACCTGCTGATACCGGCCTTCGCAACAGTGCGAGAGGCGGCCCGCCGCGTTCTCGGCATGCGTCCCTTCGATGTCCAATTGATCGGCGGCATGGTGCTGCACAATGGCGGCATCGCCGAGATGCGCACCGGTGAGGGCAAGACGCTGGTCGCCACCTTGCCGGTCTATCTCAACGCGCTCGCCGGCAAGGGCGTCCATGTCGTCACGGTCAACGACTATCTTGCCAAGCGCGACGCCGAATGGATGGGCCGCGTCTACAAGTTCCTCGGCCTCACCGTCGGCATCATCGTACACGGCCTCTCCGACGACGAGCGCCGCGAGGCCTACGCCGCCGACGTTACCTACGCCACCAACAACGAGCTCGGCTTCGACTATCTGCGCGACAACATGAAGTATGAGCGCTCGCAGATGGTCCAGCGCGGCCATGCCTACGCCATCGTCGACGAAGTCGACTCGATCCTTGTCGACGAGGCGCGCACGCCGCTGATCATTTCCGGTCCGCTCGAGGACCGCTCGGAAATGTACAACACCATCGACGCCTTCATGCTGAAGCTCGGCCCGGCCGACTACGAGGTCGATGAAAAACAGAAAACCACGATCTTCACCGAGGACGGCACCGAGAAGCTGGAAAACATGCTGCGCGATGCCGGCCTGTTGAAGGGCGAGTCGCTCTACGACGTCGAGAACGTCGCGATCGTCCACCACGTCAACAATGCGCTGAAGGCGCACCTGCTGTTCCAGAAGGACAGGGACTACATCGTGCGCAACGGCGAGATCGTCATCATCGACGAGTTCACCGGCCGCATGATGCCGGGCCGCCGCTATTCGGAAGGCCTGCACCAGGCCCTCGAGGCCAAGGAGCATGTGCAGATCCAGCCGGAGAACCAGACGCTGGCCTCCGTCACCTTCCAGAACTATTTCCGCCTTTACAAGAAGCTCGCCGGCATGACCGGCACGGCGCTGACCGAGGCGGAGGAATTCGCCAACATCTACAATCTCGAAGTCACCGAGATCCCGACCAACCTGCCGGTCGCCCGCAGGGACGAGGACGACGAGGTCTACCGGACGGTGGAAGAGAAGTACAAGGCCATCGTCAAGGAGATCCGCGACGCCCGAGAGCGCGGCCAGCCGATCCTGGTCGGCACCACCTCGATCGAGAAATCCGAGCAGCTGGCCGAGCGCCTGCGCAAGGAAGGCGTCAAGAATTTCGAGGTGCTCAACGCCCGCCACCACGAGCGCGAGGCGGCTATCGTCGCCCAGGCCGGCAAGCCCGGCGCCATCACCATCGCCACGAACATGGCTGGACGCGGTACCGACATCCAGCTCGGCGGCAATGCCGACATGCGCATTGCCGAAGAACTGGCGGATATGCCCGCCGGCCCGGAGCGCGAGGCGCGCGAACAGCAGATCCGCGATGACGTCGCGCAGCTGAAGGAAAAGGCGCTGGCCGCTGGCGGACTCTACGTCTTGGCGACCGAGCGCCATGAATCGCGCCGCATCGACAACCAGCTGCGCGGACGTTCCGGCCGCCAGGGCGATCCTGGCCGTTCGAAATTCTTCCTGTCGCTGCAGGACGATCTGATGCGCATCTTCGGCTCCGAGCGCATGGACGGCATGCTGCAGAAGCTCGGCCTCAAGGAAGACGAGGCCATCATCCACCCGTGGATCAACAAGGCGCTGGAAAAGGCGCAGAAGAAGGTCGAGGCGCGCAACTTCGACATCCGCAAGAACCTACTGAAATACGATGACGTCTCCAACGACCAGCGCAAGGTGGTTTTCGAGCAGCGCATCGAGCTGATGGATGGCGAAGGCCTGTCGGAGACGGTCGCCGAGATGCGCGAGGGCGTCATCGAGGAAATCGTCGCCAAGAACATCCCGGAAAACGCCTATGCCGAGCAGTGGAACGTCGCCGGCCTGAAGGAGGAAGTGGCGCAGTACCTCAATCTCGACCTGCCGATTGAGGACTGGGTCAAGGAGGAGGGCATCGCCGAGGACGACATCCGCGAGCGCATCTCGGCCGCCGCCGAGGCAGCCGCCAAGGAACGCGCCGAGCGCTTCGGCCCCGACGTCATGAGCTATGTCGAGCGTTCGGTCGTTCTGCAGACGCTCGACCATCTATGGCGCGAGCACATCGTCAACCTCGACCATCTGCGTTCGGTCGTGGGCTTCCGCGGCTATGCCCAGCGCGATCCGCTGCAGGAATACAAGGGCGAGGCCTTCGAGCTGTTCCAGGGCATGCTCGGCAATCTGCGCCAGGCCGTGACCGCGCAGCTGATGCGCGTCGAGCTGGTCCGCCAGGCGGCTGAAGCGCCGCCGCCGTCGGCGCCGGATATGTTCGGCAGCCATATCGACGGCACAACAGGTGAGGACGACTTCCAGGGCGGCGAGACGGCGTTGTTGGTCCGCCAGGAATCCCATGCCATGGTGGCACCCGAAAATCGCGATCCGAAGAATCCCGCGACTTGGGGCAAGGTCGGCCGCAACGAGGCCTGTCCCTGCGGCTCCGGCAAGAAATACAAGCACTGCCACGGCGCCTTCGCCTGATCCCCTTCACTTCTTCTTCCCGGATATGACGGGGAGAAGGAAGCCCTCCACCCAACCGTTTCTTAATGTGTTTCGCATACACCGAAACCTTGGAAACAGGCGGAAAACGGAGAGTATTCGGGGTGCGCTTTTCCGCGGCGACGACTGCCGGGCGGTTCTTGCCGCAGCGCTGGGCGCTGCGCATGGGGCCGCTGCTTGGCCGCATCGACGCCGTGCTGTTCAGCGCCGACGAACGCGGCGAAGCCGGCCGCATGTCGCTGATCGCATTCACCATCCGCATCGTCAGCGCGGTCATCGCCTTCGTCAGCCAGGTGCTGATGGCACGCTGGATGGGCTCCTTCGAATACGGCATCTTCGTGCTGGTCTGGGTGACGATGGTCATCGTCGGCAATCTCGCCTGCCTCGGCTTCCACACCTCGGTCATCCGTTTCATTCCCGAATATCGCGAGCGCGGCATGCTCGCCGAGCTGCGCGGCATCGTGCTGGCGAGCCGGCTGTTCGTGCTGGTCGCCTCGACGGGGATCGCGGGGCTGGGCGCGCTCGGCGTGTGGCTCGCCTCGCCCTGGATCGAGAACTACTACGTCGTTCCCTTCATCCTCGGCGTCATCTGCCTGCCGATGATCGCGATGGGCGACCTCCTGCAGGGACTGGCGCGGGCGAACTCATGGGCGCTGTTCGCGCTGTCGCCGACCTATCTGGTGCGGCCGGTGCTGATCCTGGTGTTCATGGCGCTTATGCTCGCCATGCACTACGTGCCGGATGCCAAGACCGCGATCTTCGCCTCGATCGCCGCCACCTATGCCACGACGCTCGGCCAGCTGATGGGCGTCACCTCGCGCATGGACAAGCAGATCCCGGCCGGGCCGATGACCGTGCATTTCGGCCGGTGGTTCCTGGTCTCGCTGCCGATCTTCCTGGTCGAGAGTTTTTTCTTCCTGCTCACCAATGCCGACGTGCTGATGGTCGGCGCCTATCTCGAGCCCAATGACGTCGCCGTCTATTTCGCCACCGTGAAAACGCTGGCTCTGGTGCATTTCGTCTATTTCGCCGTCAAGGCGGGCGTCGCCCAGCGCTATGCGCAATTCACCCATGGCGAGCCGGAAAGGCTCGCCGCCTTCGCCCGCGAGACCGTCTCCTGGACCTTCTGGCCGTCGCTCGCGATGGCGCTGCTGGTGCTGGCGCTCGGCGAGCCGATGCTGGTGCTGTTCGGCCCTGAATTCACCGCCGGCTATCCGCTGCTTTTCCTGCTGGTGTTCGGCGTCGTCGCGCGCGGCGCCGTCGGCCCCTGCGAAAGCCTGCTCACCATGAGCGGCAACCAGAACATCTGCGCCGCCGTCTATGCCATGACGCTCGCGCTGAATATCGCTCTCAATGTGGTTCTGATCCCGCACTTCGGCCTCTGGGGCGCGGCGATCGCCACCAGCCTCGCCATGGTCTTCGAGGCCGGCGCGCTGTCCTTCACCGTCTGGCGCAAGCTCGGCATCGTCATGGCGATTTTCGTGCCCGCAAACAAGGAAGTCGCCTGATGGCCGCCATTCCGCTGCTTGAAGAGACCAGCGGCGGGCCCGCCGGCGCCATGGTGTCGGGCCTTGCCGGCCTCGTCAGGGAGGCCGATCCCGCCCATATCGAGCTGTTCGCCAACAACCGGCCGGAGCGCAAGCTCGCGATCTATCCCGCCTCGGCCGGCTTCGACCTGGTCGAGGAGCTCGACTATCTTAGCGCACGCACGATCGAGCCCAACGTCTTCTTCAACCCGCGCTTCCTGGCGCCGGCCATGCCGAGGCTCGAGGACCGCGAAGTGCGGCTGGCCGTGATCCGCGACGGCGACGAGTTCCGCAACCGGCTGCGCCTCCTTGTGCCGTTCTCGGTCGAGCGCCCCGCAATTCCGCTCGGCGTCCCGGTCATGCGCACATGGTCGAGCCCGTTCGGCCCGCTCGGCACGCCGCTGGTCGATCGTGACGATCCGGTCGGCGTCATCGAGGATTTCTTCTCGATGCTGTCCAGGCCGCATCTCAAATTGCCGAAGGTCTTCGTGCTGCCCGACATCAAGCTGGACGGCCCGGTGGCGAGCCTCCTCACCTCCTTTGCCGACAGCCGCGGCCTGACCCTGGTCGTCACCGGCAAGGCCGAGCGCCCGGTGCTGGAAAGCGATGCCGACGGCGACGACTACCTCAAGGCCTCGCTGCGCGCGCATCACTATCGCGAATTCCGCCGGCTGAAGCGGCGCCTCGCCGGCCTTGGCAAGCTGGACCATGTGGTGGCGCGCGGACCGGACGAGATCCGCCACGCCATCGAAAGCTTCCTGACACTGGAGGCGGCCGGCTGGAAGGGCCGCGAGCGCACGGCCATGGCGATCGACCGCTACCGCGCCGCCTTCGCCCGCGAGGCGGTGCACAGGCTCGCCGAGCACGACATGTGCCGCATCCACACACTGACGCTCGACGGCCGCACGATCGCTTCTCTCGTCGTCTTCGTCGAAGCGGGCGTCGCCTACACCTGGAAGACGGCCTATGACGAGACGCTCTCGGCCTATTCGCCGGGCACACTGCTGATGATCGAGGTGACCAAGCAGCATCTCGATGATCCTAATGTCGCCATGACCGATTCCTGCGCGGTGCCCGACCATCCGGTGATGAGTCGCCTGTGGACGGAGCGCAAGCCGATGGGCACGCTGGTGGTCGGCCTGACGCCCGATGCCGACCGGCCGGCCCGCCAGGCGGCCTCGCAGCTCCATCTCTACCGCGAGACCCGCAACATGGCGCGGCTCCTGCGCAATCGCATGCGGAGCCTCTTGAAAAGGCGCTAGCTGAAAGGCCGCACACCGGCTATGGCATCCGGCGGCCGGATCCGGCCTGCCTCTTCACAAAGCAATCCAGATGTTCGAAACCTTCCTGCGCTTCGCCCGCCTCTGTGCGCCGCTTGTCCTGCTCGCCATGCTCCCGGCGCGAGCCTTCGCCGAGTCCTGCCCCGAGGATTGCTCCGAGCCTGCGCCCGTCGACATCTACAGCCACACCACCGCCGGCCATATGGCTCCAGCCGCGGCAGCTGCGTTGCCGCGCGTCTATGTGCCCAACCGTTCCTCGAACAGCGTTTCCGTCATCGACCCGGCGACGCTGAAGGAGGTCGACAGGTTTGCGGTCGGCAGCAAGCCGCAGCACGTCGTTCCTTCCTGGGACCTGAAGACGCTTTGGGTGGCCAATAACGGCACCGGCAAGAACGGCAGCCTGACGCCGATCGACCCGACGACCGGAAAGCCCGGCAAGCAGGTGCCGGTCGACGATCCTTACAACATGTATTTCATGCCGGACGGCAGCGCCGCCATCATCGTCGACGAGGCCCTGAGGCGGCTCGATTTGCGCGATCCGCGGACCATGGCGCTGCAAGCCGTCATCCCGACACCGGCCTGCCCCGGCATCAACCATGCCGATTTCGCGGCCGACAATTCCTATGCGATCTTCACCTGCGAATATGGCGACGGCGGACTGGCCAAGATCGACCTGAAGAACCGCAAGGTGCTCGGCCATCTCGACCTGTCGAAGATGGGCATGCCGCAGGACATAAGACTCTCGCCCGACGGCAAGGTCTTCTACGTCGCCGACATGATGAATGACGGCGTCTTCCTGATCGACGGCGACAGCTTCAAGGAGATTGGCTTCATTCCAACGGGCATTGGCGCGCACGGCTTCGTCGTCAGCCGCGACGGCAAGCGGCTCTATGTCTCGAACCGCGGCTCGCACAAAATGGAACAGGGCCGTGCCGACGGGCCTGGCAGCGTGACGGTGATCGACTTCGCGACCCGCTCGGTCGTCGCCCAATGGCCGATCCCCGGCGGCGGCAGCCCCGACATGGGCAATGTCGGCGCCGACGGCAAGCAGCTCTGGCTCTCCGGCCGGTTCGACAGCGAGGTCTATATGATCGACACGACGTCGGGCGCCGTGACGAAGATCCGCGTCGGCGTCGAGCCGCACGGCCTGACGGTGTGGCCGCAGCCGGGGCGCTACTCGCAGGGGCATACGGGGAATATGCGGTAGGGTGTCGGTGACCTGCACATGCTGACGACCTCAATCCCAATGGAGCCTTGGCACCATCTCCGCTGACCTTCCGCGACGGCTTGCTGCCGAGGCATTGGAACTCGTCTGACCGTATTTCGATCATTGTCGAAATAGGAGTTGACCGGCGGCGGCGGAGGGTGCAGTCTATTTCCATGAAACTCGAACAAGCCGCAAAACAGCTCGAAGCCATCGGCAACCCGACACGGCTCAAGCTCTATCGCACACTGGTCAGAGCCGGCGAAGCTGGCCGGCCGGTGGGGTACTTGCAAGACACCCTTGGCATCGCGGCCTCGACGCTGTCCCATCACCTGCATCGCCTCATTCTGACCGGCCTCGTGACGCAGGAGCGTCAGGCGACGACCCTCATCTGCCGGGCCAACTATCCTATCATGCGCGACTTGATCGGCTTCCTGGCTGACGAGTGCTGTGCTGACGCAGCTTGCGGCGCGACGGAGAGCGACGCGGCGGCATAGCCTCTTTTTTTGCATCGTATTTCGATGATCCCGGAAGGATGGAAAAAATGTCAATGAATGACCCTGACGCCCTCCCTGTCGCCGTCATCGGAGCCGGCCCGGTCGGCTTGGCGGCTGCCGTCCAGCTCATCCAAAGGGGGCTCCCGGTGAAGGTCTATGAGGCCGGCGCTGGCATCGCCACAAATCTCAAGGACTGGGGCCATGTCCGGGTGTTCACGCCTTGGCGCTACTGTGTTGATCAGGCGGCCCGAAAGCGTCTTGAGGAGAGCGGCTGGACGATGCCCAAGCCCGAGGCGTTCCCCACCGCTGATGAACTGATTGCCCGCTACCTTGAGCCGCTAGCAAGGCTCCCTGAACTCTCCTCGTCCATCGAAACCAGTGCGCGCGTGACTGCTGTTTCCCGCTGGGGCGCAGACAAGGTCTTGAGCAAAGATCGAAAGGGGCGACCGTTCATGCTGGTGGTCGAAACCGGGGAAGGCATCAGGCGCGACAGTGCACGGGCCGTCGTTGACGTCTCAGGTACGTGGCAGACGCCAAATCCACTTGGGGCCGGTGGTGTCCCGGCGGAGGGCGAAGCGGAGTTCGCAGACCAGATCGCCTATGGCATTCCCGACATTCTCGGCCGCGACCGCACCCTTTATGCTGGCCGCGCCACGCTTGTTGTCGGTTCGGGCCATTCGGCCGCCAATGCCCTGCTCGATCTCGATAGGCTGGCTGCGGTTGAGCCGGGAACCACTTTTGTCTGGGCGACACGCGGGACCGATCTGGTTCGCATTTACAGCGGCGGAGACTTGGATCAACTGCCTGCCCGTGGCGAGCTTGGTTCTGACGTTCGCGAACTTGCGGAGAGCGGGCGCACAAAGCTCGTCACTGGGTTCGCAACGCTGGCCATCCGCAGCTCAAACGGCCGCCTGGCAGTCGAAGGTCAAACGAAGGATGGCCTACAAACTCTCGGGCCTTTCGACTGCATCATCGCGGCGACCGGCCAGCGGCCCGATCTGTCCCTTACGCGCGAGCTTAGGCTTGATCTTGACCCATGGCTTGAGGGCGTAAAGGCGCTGGGACCTCTGATCGACCCCAACGAGCACTCCTGCGGCGATGTTCCCCCGCACGGTTATCGCGAACTGAGCCACCCCGAGCCCGACTTCTACACTGTCGGCGTTAAGAGCTACGGCCGCGCCCCGACCTTCTTGCTGCTGACCGGGTATGAACAGGTGCGATCGGTCGCGGCAGCCCTCGCTGGCGACATGGCGGCTGCGGATGCGGTGCAACTGGTGCTACCCGAAACCGGCGTCTGCACGGTTCCCCAGTCGACCATACGCGCGACCGCTGGCGGATGCTGTGGTGGTCCCGCTTCTTCAGAGGCTGCCGCCTGTTGTGTCGCCGATGCTGAAGCGAAGGCCGCTGGCAAGGGTGGCTGCGGGTGCGGGGTGGCAGCCTAATCGCACCACGCCCGATGGAACGCAGTCGCCGAACGATCATCACCGTCCTCGGCCTGACCCAAATCATGGCCTGGGGGTCCACCTATTACCTGCCGGCGGTGATTGCACCAAAGGTCGCCGCCGACACCGGCTGGCCGCTGCCTTGGGTCGTGGGTGGATTGTCGCTTGGCCTGCTCGTCGCCGGACTGATCTCACCTCGCGTCGGCTCGTCCATTGAGCGCCACGGCGGCCGGAACGTTCTTGCGTTCAGCGCCGGCTGCATCGGCATCGGCCAGATCGGGCTCGCTGCCTCGCCGAACCTTGCCGCCTACATCGCAGCGTGGCTCGTTGTTGGGCTTGGAATGGGGGCGGGCTTGTACGATGCCGCTTTCGCGACCCTCGGCCGGCTCTACGGGCATAGCGCGCGCTCGGCCATCACAACCCTTTCGCTGTTCGGCGGCTTCGCCAGCACGTTCTGTTGGCCGATCTCGGCCTTCCTGATGGGCGAGACGGGCTGGCGCGGCACATGCCTCGTCTATGCTTCGGTCCAGTTGTTCTTCGCCCTGCCTCTGTATCTCGGAATGTTGCCGCGTGGGATACCGCTGCCGAGCGTCACAGATCGGCCGGGAAAGGAGCAGGTTGGCACCCCAGTTCAGCCGGCCTCAGTTCCGATCATGGTCGTCCTGGCTGCCACGCTGACCTTGGCGGCGGTCATTTCGTCGACTGTGTCGGTTCATCTCCTCACCATCTCGCAGGCCAGCGGCATGGCGCTCGCCGCTGCCGTTGGGCTCGGGGCACTGGTCGGCCCCGCTCAGGTGTCGGCGCGTGCCGTCGAGATGATCATCGCCCGCTACCATCATCCCATCTGGACCAAGTTCGCGTCGGTGAGCTTCGTCGCCATCGGCATTGGTGCGCTCTGGGCCGGGGTTCCGGTGGTGCCTGTGGCGCTGGCGTTCTACGGTGCAGGCATCGGCCTCGAAACGATAGCGCGAGGCACGCTGCCGCTCGCTCTGTTCGGTCCGTCGGGATACGCGAGACTGATGGGGCGACTTGCCATGCCCAGCTTGATCGCTCAAGCAGCAGCGCCGTCTGTCGGAGCGCTATTGTTGGAGCATGTGGGCGCTCACGGCACTCTAGCAGCTCTCGCTGGCTTGGCGCTGCTGAACGTCGGACTGGCGTGTAGCCTTGGCTGGCTGATCTTCCGTCGTCGAACCTTAGAGGTACAGGCGCAGTGATGCTTTGTAACCGGCCGGTAGCCCTGTGAAGTGGTTGGCCAGCCCATGAACCTCCGTCACTTCGGCAACTGCCTGGTTGATGTCAAAGAGACCAATTGGTGCCCCTAGCCGGGATCGAACCAGCACTCCTTGCGGAACTCGATTTTGAGTCGAGCGCGTCTACCAATTCCGCCATAGGGGCTCAGGCCGGGCGGCCTGGATGGGCGCGGACTATACGGGCGGACAGGCTTTCGTCAACTGGCCTGTTGCCGATTTGCAAGCGCTTACTGCACCCGGCCATGCCTTTCAGTCTGGTGAACGTCCCGCCATTGTGTGGCGCGGAAAATCTTTCTAGACAGGGAATGCGTTGAGGCGCCTCGGATCCCAAAGGGTGGATGCGGCGCTTTGGGACCTTGTCTTCCTGCCGCCCGGTGTCCAAAACCACTGCGCGCTTTTCAGGAGAGCCGATGCTTCGCGGACTTTACGACTGGACGATGTCCTTGGCGGCAAGGAAATCGGCCGAATGGTGGCTGGCCTTCATCGCCTTCGTGGAAAGCTCCGTCTTTCTGGTGCCGGCCGACGTGCTCTATCTGCCGATGGCGCTGTCCAAGCCGGAGCGCGCCTATCGCTACGCGCTGGTAGCAACGGTGGCCTCGGTGCTCGGCGGCGTCGCCGGCTGGTTCATCGGCCACTACGCCTACGAGGCGGTCGCCAAGCCGATTCTGGAATTCTACGGCAAGTATGACGAGTTCGAGCAGCTGCGCACCTCATCCGGCGTCGGCTTCATCGTCCTGATGCTGATCACCTCGGGCGCGGCGCATTTGCCGCCGATCAAGGTCGTGACGATCCTGTCGGGCGTCATCGGCGTCAACCTCCTGCTGTTCATCGGGCTGGCGATCGTTGCGCGCGGCGCCCGTTTTCTGCTGCTTGCCTGGCTGCTGCGCCGCTACGGCGAGTCGATCAGGGAGTTCATCGAGAAACGGCTGGGCATGATCGTCAGCGCCGGCGCCGCTGCCCTTATTTTGCTCTATATCGCGGTCAGATACGCTCACGGATAATGCATGTCGCCCAAAAGTGCGCAGCGGTTTTGGGAGAACGACATGCATCGAAACAAGACTCAAGCGCGGCGCCTGAATTCATTTCTGCGCGGCGCGCTTTAGGTGCCAAGCGAACGGATCACGACCGATGACAGCGACCATGACCGCCGACACTGGACGCCAGCGGACGCGTGCCGCGCTGTTCCTGGCCGTCGCCATGGCGGCGACCGTCGGCTCGGCACTCGCCTTCCAGTATATCGGCGGCTACATCCCCTGCCATCTCTGCCTGGAGCAGCGCACGCCCTACTACATCGGCGCGCCGCTGATGCTGGTGGCGGCCGCTGCCTCGATGATGCGCGCGCCGGCCTGGTTGACGCGCAGCCTGCTGGGGATCGGTGGCCTCTTGATGCTGTATGGCCTCTATCTCGGCGTCTACCATTCCGGCGTCGAATGGGCGTGGTGGCCTGGTCCCGCCGACTGCACGGCTGGCGCCGGTCCGGTCGACACCGGCGGCAAGGGCGTGCTCGATGCGCTGGACAAGTTCGTGCCGCCCTCCTGCGACAAGGCCGCGCTTCGCATCCTCGGCTTGTCGCTCGCTGGCTGGAACGCCATCGCCAGCCTCATCCTGGCCGCCGTCGCCTTACGCTGCGCGCTCGCGCGCGACTGAGCTGCCACGAAAGCGCCAACGCGAGATCGTTCAAAGAATTCGGCGCGCTGAGTCGAATGAAGTGAGCGTCGAGAACCGGAGCGGAGCGGACTCCCGCATGTGCCGGAAAAGTGGTTTCGGTTTTCCGAAAAGGACATGCGGCAGCTACAAAAAGCACGTGAGCACCGGAAGCGCAGACGCTTGCTTCAGGCAGCCAGCCTCCCGAATTATCGAACGATCTCAAGGTTCCAATTCGACATCCCAGTAGAGATAATCCATCCAGCTTTCATGCAGATGGTTGGGCGGGAACAGGCGGCCGTTATTGTGCAGATCGTGCACGGTCGGCTGATAGGGTTTTTGCAGCGGCCACATCTTGGCCTGCGCCGGCATCATGCCGCCTTTCCTGAGATTGCAGGGCGAGCAGGCGGCCACGACGTTCTCCCAGGTCGTCGCCCCGCCGCGATGGCGCGGGATGACATGGTCGAAGGTGAGATCGTCGGTCGTGCCGCAATACTGGCACTGGAAGCGGTCGCGCAGAAAGACGTTGAAGCGGGTGAAGGCGGGATGCCGCGACGGCCTCACATAGGCCTTCAGACTCACCACGCTCGGCAGCTTCATCGAGAAGGTCGGCGAGGAGACGGCGTGTTCGTATTCGGCGACGATATTGACCCGGTCGAGGAAGACAGCCTTGATGGCGTCCTGCCACGACCAGAGCGACAGGGGGTAATAGCTGAGCGGACGGTAATCCGCATTCAGCACCAGCGCGGGAAGCCCATCCGGAGATACGGCAACCGTCACGTAGTTGGCCTCCTTCGTTCCAAACCGAACGCCACGGATACTGTAAGCCCGACATGACAGGGATGTGAAGCGGATTGTCGTTCGGCGAAACGTTCAAAAACGCATGATTTTCATGCTTTTTCGGCCATCTCGACAGGTGGCGCCGCGTCCCTGCCCTTCAATTCCCGATAGTAGGCCCAGAAAAGCCGCGACGCGACCCCTCGCCACGGGCTCCATGATTCGGCCAGTCGAATCAGAGTTTTCTCCGGCGGACGAGGGTCGATGCCCAGGGCATGGCCGACCGCCGTCTGCAGCGCGACGTCGCGCGCGGGAAACACATCGGGGTGGCCGGCGGCGAACAGCAGGTAGCACTCCGCCGTCCACGGTCCGATGCCCGGCACCGCCGTCATCGCCGCGATCGCCTCGTCGGCGTCGAGCGAGCAGAGATGGTGGAGGTCAAGCCCGCCGGCCACGGCTCGCGCGATGGCGATCAGCCCGCGCTGCTTCGGCCGCGACAGGCCGGCCTCGCGGAAAATATCCTCGCCGGCGCAAAGGATGCCTTCCGGCGTCAGCGGATCGACCAGCCTGATCAGCCGGCCGAAAATGGCATCGGCGCTGGCGCGGGACACTTGCTGCGAGACGATGATCGACGCGAGGCTGCCGAATCCCGGCTCGGAGAGCCTCAGCGGCACCTCGCCGGCCATGCCGCGTACCTTCTCCAGCCGTGGATCGAGCAGGCAGAGCGCGTCGAGTCCTGCCGCAATGTCGTCGAGCGAGGCGATGCGTTGCACGTTTGCTTGTTCCCAGGGCGCTCATGAAGTGGCAATTGATGCTAACTATCAACCGGCGGAAGCGCCTTTCAACCCGAATGCCGTCCGAGACATGACGCTCCTGACATTCCGCTTCGCGCCGAGCCCCAATGGCGAGCTGCATCTCGGCCATGCCTATTCGGCCCTGCTGAACCGGCAAATGGCGGCGCGGGCGGGAGGACGGCTGTTGCTGCGCATCGAGGACATCGATGTCATCCGCTGCACGCCGGAATTCGAGGCCGGCATATTCCGCGACCTGGAATGGCTGGGGTTCGAATGGGAAGAGCCCGTGCGGCGCCAGTCCGAACATTTTTCCGAATACAGGGCCGTGCTCGACCGGCTGATCGCCGAGGAACTCGTCTATCCCGCCTTCATGAGCCGCGGCGAGATCCGCGCCTTCATTGCCGAGACCGAGAAACGCGGCCGCGACTGGCCGCGCGACCCCGACGGCGTGCCGCTTTACCCGCCGCTCGACAAGGCACTTCCGTCTAAGGAGCGCAGGCGGCGCATTGCCGAGAACACGCCTTTTGCCTGGCGGCTCGACATCGAGGCAGCAATGGCACGCGTGCCGGGCGCCTTGTCATGGGTCGAGTTCACTGACGAGGCTATGGCCGCGACGCACACGGTCGACGCAACGCCGCAGGCCTGGGGCGACGTCATCGTGGCGCGCCGCGATATCCCAACCAGCTACCATCTCGCAGTCGTCGTCGACGACGCGCTGCAGGGCGTCAGCCATGTCGTGCGTGGTCAGGACCTTTACGCGGCGACCAGCGTGCAGCGCCTGTTGCAGGACCTGCTCGGTCTGCCCGCACCGCGCTACTTCCACCATCGGCTGATCCTCGGCTCAGACGGCCGCAAGCTGTCCAAGAGTTTCAAGGACACCGGCCTTGCCGCACTCAGGCAGGCAGGCGTGTCGCCGCAGGATGTGATGCGGCTGGTTGGGCTTTGACTACAAGCGAGCCAGTCCGGCCTTGATCAGCGCCATCACGCTGATGAAGACGAAGGCGCCGCTCAATCCCCATGCCACAGCTAGCTTGATATCCCGGAAGGTGATGCCGTGCTCGTTGGCGATCATCACCGCAACGAAAAAGCCCAGCGTGAAGAGCAGCGTGTTGCCGGTCGAGCCGAAGCCGTCATCCTTCATGATGGCATCGAGCGCGGTGCCGAAGAAGAATCCGAAGACCGCGACGGTGGCGACCGCGAACAGCAGCCATGTCGTCCCGAGATGCAAAAGCATGCCTGCTCATGGCGTGCCTTAACGCCATGCCCCTCTTGGCACCGTTTGTTGAATTCGGATGAGCTTATGGATCAACCGTTTCGTTTTGCTTGCCGAATTGATCGGCATTAGAGCAATTGCCGACATCAACTTTTCACGCGCAGCCAGAGCCCTCCTTCCAATGCACAGCATCAAGCGGTTCATCCCCGCCTCTTTCGTCGTTCTGTGGGCGACCGGCTTCATCGGCGCGCGCTATGCAATGCCATGGGCGGAGCCGTTCACCTTCCTTGCCATCCGCTTCGTGCTGGCGGCGATCCTGTTTGCGGGACTGACCGTCCTTATCGGCTCGCGACGGGCCACCCGCGAGGAGGCGCTTCATGCGACGGTGGCCGGCGTCCTAATGCACGGCGTCTATCTGGGCGGCGTCTTCTGGGCGATCCACAGAGGCATGCCGGCCGGGCTTTCGGCGCTGATCGTCGGCCTGCAGCCGCTAATCACGGCGGTGCTCGCCGGCAAATTTCTCGGCGAGACGATCCTGCCGCGCCATTGGGCGGGCCTTGCCGTCGGGCTTCTGGGCGTCGTCATCGTGCTGTGGCCGAAGCTCGGCATGATTGGCGGCGGCGTTACCGCGGCAACGCTGACGGCCTCGCTGGTCTCGGTGCTCGGCATGGCCGCTGGTACGATCTGGCAAAAGCGCTTCGCCTCCGGCGGCGACCTCGTCTCGGCGACCATGTGGCAGTATGTCGGCGGCTCGGTCGTCACGATCCTGGGGTCGCTCGCCTTCGAGACGCGCACCATCACCGTCAACGGCGAGCTCATCTTTGCCGTGGCATGGCTGGTCCTGGTGCTGTCTCTCGGCGCCATCTTCCTGTTGATGGTGATGATCAGGGACGGCGAGATGTCGAAGGTCGCATCGCTGTTCTATCTTGTGCCCGCCGTAACCGCCGTCATCGCGTGGGCTCTGTTCGGCGAAGAGCTCACTCTGCTGCAGATCGCCGGCATGGCGATCGCCACTTTGGGCGTCGGGCTCGCGACCGCCCGTCAGGACAGAGCTCAACCCACGCGGGCGCGCGCCTCGAGATAGCGGCTGATCGCGGCATTGAGCTCGCCGCCAAGGATGAAAATGGCCGAGATGATGTAGAGGAACACCACCGCGATCATGATCGAGGCCAACCCCGCATAGGTCGTCACATAGGACGAGAAATGGTCGAGATAGGTGGCGAAGATGGTCGAGCCGGCCAGCCACGCGACCAGCGTGAAGACGATGCCCGGAACGATGGAAACGAAGCGGCGCTTGCCGGCCGGCAGCCAGATATGCACCGCGAACAGGCCGATGACGATGACCGTCGAGGCGATCACGTAACGCCATATGGTGATCGTGCCCATATAGGGCTTGATCCATTCCAGATGCGCCTCGGCCAGCCGCGCGAGCAGGGGCGCGAACACCAGAAGCACGCTGACGGCGAGAAAACAGGCCGTTGCGATCAGCACGAAGACGATGCTCTGCACCCTCCGATGGATGATGCCGCGCGTCTCGGTAACGCGATAGGCGCGGTTGAGCGAGGTGCGCAGCGCCTCGATGCCGTTCGAGGCGAAGTAGGCGGCCAAGAGCACGCCGTAGGTCAGGAGGTCGCTGCGCCGCACGGTGAGCACATTCTGCACCTCGCGCGCGATCGGCTTGGCAATCTGCTCCGGCCAGGTGTCGAAGACCAGATGCACGGCCGTGTCGGCGAAGGCGCGCGCGCCGAGAAAGCTGGCCAGCGTCGTTGCGAAGATCAGGAACGGAAACAGCGCCATCAGCGAAGTGATCGCCAGATGGCTGGCCATTGCCCAGCCGTCGTCGGTGGTGAAATGGCCGATCGCATCGTAGAGCACGCGCTTGACCGCGACGATATTCCTGAGCAAGGACCCGCGCTCCGCTCGATTGTGTCGACGCCGCGAATATGGGAAGGGATTGCGGCAAATGGCAACCCCAGGTCCCACAACGTTGCCCACCGCTGAACAGTTGCGCAGCATCATCGTCACCGGCACCTCCTCCGGCATAGGCGCCTATTGCGCGCGCGCACTGAAGGCGGAAGGCTGGCGCGTGTTCGCCACGGCGCGCACACCGGCCGACATCGCCGCGCTCGAGGCGGAAGGCATCGAAGCCTTCTATCTCGACTATCGTGAGCCTGAGTCCATCGCCGCCCTGGCCGATGCCGTGCTGGAGCGCACGGGCGGCACGCTCGACGCGCTGTTCAACAATGGCGCCTACGCGCAGCCCGGTGCCGTCGAGGACCTGCCGGTCGAAGCGCTGCGCGAGCAGTTCGAAGCCAATTTCTTCGGCTGGCACGACCTGACCCGCCGCGTCGTGCGCGTCATGCGCCGCCAGGGCCACGGCCGCCTCGTCCACTGCTCCTCGATCCTGGGGCTCGCCCCGGTCCGTTTTCGCGGCGCCTATTCGGCGTCGAAACATGCCGTCGAAGGCCTGATGCTTTGCCTGCGCCAGGAGCTCGAAGGCAGCGGCATTCATGTCTCGTTGATCGAGCCGGGGCCGGTGACCTCGAAGATCGCCAGCAACGGCTTGGCATGGTTCTTGAAGAACATCGACGTCGAGAACTCCGTTCACCGCGCCGACTACCAGGCGCAGCTGGCGCGGCTCAAGGCCGGCGGCAGCGTGTCGCGTCTGAAGCCCGGACCTGAGGTGGTCCATGCCGCCTTGCGCCACGCGCTTCTGTCACAGCGCCCGCACCCGCATTATGTGGTAACGGTGCCGGCCAGAATCGGCGTCGCGCTCAAGCGCATCCTGCCGGCCTCTATGCTCTACCGCGTGCTCGCCAGGCGGGCCTGACCGAAACCCAACTGGAGCCAGCCACATGGCAACCGTCTTCAACTTCCTCGCCATTGTCGTCATGGCCGCCGTCGTGTTCGTGCTGATCCGCGGCCTCGTCAACATGATGCGCGGCGGCTCCGGCTTCACCTCCAACAAGCTGATGCAGGCCCGCGTGCTGCTGCAGTTCATAGCTCTGGTGCTGATCATGCTGACCGTCTACTTCACCCGCAAGTAACGGGCCGGGGAGGAGAACGTGGTCAAGCTCAACAAGATCTATACCCGCACCGGAGACGACGGCACCACCGGTCTGGGCAGCGGCGAGCGGCGCCTGAAGTCAGATCTGCGCGTCGAAGCCTACGGGACGGTGGACGAAGCAAATGCCTGCGTCGGCATGGCGCGCGTCCACACCGCAACCGATCATCCGGTGCTCGACGCCATGCTCTCCCGCATCCAGAACGATCTTTTCGACCTCGGCGCCGATCTTGCGGTGCCGGACGACGGCAAACCGCTCGACTACGAGCCGCTGCGCATCGTCGCCGCGCAGACCGGGCGCGTCGAAAAGGACATCGATGCTCTCAACAACGACCTGCAGCCGCTGAAATCCTTCGTGCTGAACGGCGGCACGCCTGCCGCGGCAGCCCTGCATCTTGCGCGCACCGTAACACGGCGCGCCGAACGCCTCATGGTGGCGCTGGCGCAGGACCCGGCCGAGCACGTCAACCGCGAAGCACTGAAATACATCAATCGCGTCTCCGACTTCCTGTTCGTCGCCGCGCGGGCGGTCAATGACAACGGAAATGGCGACGTGCTATGGGTTCCCGGCAAGAACCGCTGACAATCGGGTATGGCGGGAGGGTCCGATGTTCATCCCGCTCTATGACACCAACAGGCTCCGCCACATCCGCCTGCAATATGTGACGATCGGCCTGATCGCCGCGAATGCCTTGGTCTATCTCGCGACCACGCTTGGCGGCGAGAGCTTCACCAATGCCGCAGTGCTTGGCCTCGGCTTCATCCCCTCTGTCGTCCATGACAAGGTGGAGCTGTCGCCCGAATTCGTCGTCATTCCCGAAAGCCTCAGCTATCTCACCTATTCCTTCCTGCATGCCGACATCTTTCATCTCGGCGGCAATATGCTGTTCCTGTGGGTGTTCGGCGACAATGTCGAGGACGCGCTCGGCCATATCCGCTACCTGATCTTCTACCTCGCCTGCGCGGCGGCGGGCGCTTTCTTTCAAGGTTTGGTCGGCTGGGATTCCCAGGTGCCGCTGATCGGCGCCTCCGGCGCCATCGCCGGCGTGGTTGCGGCCTATCTGATCCTCTATCCGAGAGTTAAGGTGTGGGTATTGGCCTTTGCGCGCATTCCCCTGCGCATCCCCGCCTTCATCCCGCTCGTCCTTTGGATCCTGTTCCAGCTCGTGATGTTTGCCGCCGGCGGAGAGGATCAGATTTCCTGGGCCTGCCACATCGGCGGCATCATTGCCGGCGCCGTTCTCGTCCTGGTGTTGCGCAGTCGCGGCGTGCCGCTGCTTGCCGGCGCAGACGGCGAGCCGGACCCGACGCCGAAGGTCCAGGAGGTCCCTCTCCCGATCGAGCCCGGACCAACGCCCGAGGCACCGGCACAGACGGCGCCTCGATGGGGCCGCGGCGCGGCGTCGCCGCCAGACTGAACCGATTTGAGTGCGACGTGCATATTGACGCGCCGGATTGCCGCCACTACGGAACGCCACCACAGAGCATGATCACGAAAAGTGGGAACCGCTTTTCGGAACGATCATGCTCAACCGAAACATCGGGGTGGAACTGCTTCTTGGCCGTTGGAGACCAGAATTCCGCCCGGAATGTCGGCTTTCGACAACTCTGACAAGGCGCACACTGCTATAGCGCGCCCGACTATCTCAGGAGAGGTGACAGGAAAATGAAGATCCTTGTGCCCGTGAAGCGGGTTGTGGACGCGAACGTCAAGGTCCGGGTCAAGGCCGACGGACTGGGCGTGGAGCTTGCCAACGTCAAGATGGCGATGAACCCGTTCGACGAGATCGCGGTCGAGGAAGCGATCCGGATCAAGGAAGCCGGCAAGGCCGAGGAGATCATCGTCGTCTCGATCGGCCCGCAGCAGGCGCAGGAAACGCTGCGCACCGCGCTCGCCATGGGCGCTGATCGCGCTATCCTGGTCAAGACCGACGAGCAGACCGAGCCGCTGGGTGTCGCCAAGGTACTGAAGGGCGTCGTCGAGGCCGAGAAGCCCGGCCTCGTCATCCTTGGCAAGCAGGCGATCGACGACGACAGCAACCAGACCGGCCAGATGCTGGCGGCGCTGCTTGGCTGGGCGCAAGGCACCTTCGCCTCCAGGATCGAGCTCGCCGGCGATCATGCCAAGGTAACGCGTGAGGTCGACGGCGGCCTGCAGACGGTTGAGCTGAAAATGCCGGCGATCGTGACCGCCGACCTTCGCTTGAACCAGCCGCGCTATGCATCGCTCCCCAACATCATGAAGGCCAAGAAGAAGCCGCTCGACGAGAAGAGCCCGGCCGACTACGGCGCCGACGTCAAGCCGCGCCTGAAGGTGATCAAGACCGAGGAGCCCGGCGGCCGCAAGGCGGGCGTCAAGGTCAACAGCGTCGCCGAGCTGGTCGAGAAGCTCAAGAACGAAGCCGGCGTGCTCTAAAGCGGTCAGGAAAGGAACAGGAAAATGGCAATTCTCCTCATCGCCGAACACGACAACGCAAGCCTTTCCGACCAGACCGCCAAGGCGCTCGCGGCGGCCCTGCAGATCGGCTCGGATGTCGATGTGCTGGTCGCCGGCAAAGGCGCCAAGGCGGCAAGCGACGCGGCCGCCAAGCTGAAGGGTGTTCGCAAAGTCCTGCTGGCCGAGGCCGACGAGCTCTCCGAACGCCTGGCGGAGCCGCTGGCCGCACTCGTCGTCTCGCTCGCCGGCTCCTATGACGCGATCGTCGCCCCCGCGACCTCAGCGGGCAAGAACGTCGCGCCGCGCGTGGCGGCCCTGCTCGACGTCGCGCAGGTCTCCGAGATCATCGAGGTGGTCACGCCCGACACCTTCAAGCGGCCGATCTATGCCGGCAACGCCATCCAGACCGTGCAGTCGACCGACGCCAAGAAGGTGATCACGGTGCGCACCGCCTCCTTCCAAGGGGCGCCCGAGGGCGGCTCGGCCCCGGTCGAGACGGTGAACGCCGCCGCCAATCCCGGCCTCTCCTCCTTCGTCGAGAACAAGCTCTCCGAAAACGACCGTCCCGAGTTGACCTCGGCCAAGATCATCATTTCGGGTGGCCGTGCTCTCGGCTCGTCGGAGAAGTTCCAGGAAGTCATCCTGCCGGTCGCCGACAAGCTCGGCGCCGCTGTCGGTGCCTCTCGCGCAGCGGTCGATGCGGGCTATGCCCCCAATGACTGGCAGGTCGGCCAGACCGGCAAGGTGGTCGCCCCCGATCTCTACATTGCCGTCGGCATCTCGGGCGCCATCCAGCATCTTGCCGGCATGAAGGATTCCAAGGTCATCGTCGCCATCAACAAGGACGAGGAAGCGCCGATCTTCCAGGTTGCCGACTACGGTCTCGTCGGCGATCTCTTCGTCATCCTGCCGGAGCTGCAAAAGGCGCTTTGACGCTTTCTGCTCTGGCATATTAAAATCGGAAGGGTGGGGTAGACGAAGTCGCCCCGCCCTTTTAGTTTGCACTGCACAAAAAGCAGGCCGGTAAAGGCTTGCGCAATTCCAGGAAAAGTCCGTACGGTTTTCCCTCCGGAATTGCGATAAACAAAAAAGGCAATTCCAGGAAAGTGCCGAGCCACTTTGCGTCCGGAATTGAGGGAAACAAAGAGAAGGGAGCGCTTCCGTGCCTCGCAGAAGCGGAAATGCTCCAGACGGGATTGGGGTAATGAGCAAGATCGAGACGATCGGCATTGTCGGCGCAGGTCAAATGGGGGGCGGTATCGCCCACGTCTCGGCGCTGGCCGGCTACAAGGTCCTGATCCACGACATCTCGCCCGACCGGGTCGAGAAGGGCATCGCCACGATCAGCGGCAACATGGCCCGTCAGGTCGGTTCGGGAAAGCTCGAGGAGAAGGCGCGCAACGAGGCGATGGCCCGCATCTCATCGGCGTCCGCCATGGCCGATCTTGCCGCCGCCGACCTCGTCATCGAGGCGGCGACCGAGGATGAGACGGTCAAGCGCAAGATCTACGCCCAACTCTGCCCGCAGCTCAATCCGGAGGCGATTCTCGCGACCAACACCTCCTCGATCTCGATCACCCGGCTCGCCGCGCAGACCGACCGGCCTGAGCGCTTCATCGGCATACATTTCATGAACCCGGTGCCGGTGATGAAGCTGGTCGAGCTGGTGCGCGGCATCGCCACCGAGGACCAGACGTTCGAGGCCGCCAAGACCTTCGTGAACAGGCTCGACAAGACGATCACCGTTTCGGAGGATTTCCCGGCCTTCATCGTCAACCGCATCCTGTTGCCCATGATCAACGAGGCGATCTACACGCTCTATGAGGGCGTCGGCACGGTGGACGCCATCGACACCGCCATGCGGCTCGGCGCCAACCATCCGATGGGGCCGCTACAACTGGCCGACTTCATCGGTCTCGACACCTGCCTGTCGATCATGCAGGTGCTGCATGAGGGCCTGTCGGACTCCAAGTATCGCCCCTGCCCGCTGCTGGTGAAATATGTCGAGGCCGGCTGGCTCGGCCGCAAGACCGGCCGCGGCTTCTACGACTATCGCGGCGACCATCCGGTGCCGACGCGCTGAGCCCCACGACTGAACGCTCACTGCGCGGCGTTCAGGATGCCGCGGCAAGCGGCAGGGGCGCCGCCTCGTCCTTCGAAACTTCATCGGGTGCTGCCGAAACGCAGCCGCGGCCGGCCGCCTTGGCGGCATAGCAGGCGGCATCGGCGCGGGCGATGATCTCATCCACCTCGCCGCAGCCGGCGCGGATCGGCGCAAGCCCGATGCTGGCGGCGATCGAATGCGGACGGCCGTCCCAGCTGAAGCCCAGGTTGCGGATGGCTTCGATGATGCAACGCGCCGCGACCGTCGCTCGCGCCGGCGCGCCCGATTTCAGTATGACCGCGAACTCGTCGCCGCCGAGACGGGCGACGATATCTTCCGGCCCGAGCACGTTGCGGATGGCGTCGGCGACGCGCTTCAGCAGCGCATCGCCCGCCGCGTGGCCGCCAGTGTCGTTGACCGCCTTGAAGTGGTCGAGGTCGACGAACATGAACTGATGCTCGCCGCCATTCAACCGGCACCGATCGACCAGCTCCTCCATCGTGCGGATGAAGCTTGGGCGGTTGGCGAGCCCGGTCAGCGCGTCATGGGCCGCGGCATAAGCAAGCTGGCGCTGCAGGGCGCGCGCGTCGGTGAAATCCTGGAAGACGATGACCAGCCCGCAGAACTCGTCGCGGTCGTTCATGATCGGCGACACCATTTGGCGGATGCTGCAGCGCGTGTCGTCGCGCCTGATGAGCACGGCGCGGGCGTTCTGATCGCAATGATGGCGGTCGGCGGCCGAAGATCGTGTCAGGCCGATCCTCTGCCCGGTTTCCTCGTCGACCGCCCAGTAGACATCGCCGAGCACCTTGCCGAGCGCCTCGCCGCTGGCAATGCCGGTGAGCTTTTCGGCGACCGGATTCATGAAGGTGACGCGGTTCGCGGCATCGGTGCAGATCACCGCGTCGCCGATCGATTGCAGCGTCACCCTGAGCCGCTCCTTTTCGTCGGCGAGCATCGCCGCCGAGACCTTGCGCCGTTCTTCGGCCTCCTTGCGCTCCGTGATATCGGTCAAGCTGCCGATCGCCCGGATCAGCCGGCCCTCGCGGTCGCGTTCGATCGCCTTGCCGCGGTCGAGGATCCAGACCCAATGGCCGTCCTTGTGGCGCATCCGGAACTCGGCCTCGAAGAAGGCCGTCTCGCCGTCAAGATGCGCCCGGTCCGCCTCGGCGACGATTTGGCGGTCGTCCGGGTGGATCATCGTCAGCCAGCGGTCGGGGTCGCCGTCCAGCTCGCCATCGTCATAGCCCAGCATTCTGACCCAGGTTTCGGAGTAAGTCGTGCCGCCCTTGCGCATGTCGAGGCTCCAGACGCCTTGTCCGGCGCTGGTCAGCGCGAAATTCCAACGCGTCTCGGCTTCGGCGATGCGCGCTTCGGCCTGCTTGCGCGCATCGATGTCCTCGATCTGCGACACAAGATAGAGCGGCTTGCCGGTCTCGTCTTCGCGAATGACCGAGCCCGCGAGCTGCGCCCAGACCGGAGTGCCGTCCTTCTTGAGGTAGCGCTTCTCGAAATGAAAGGAATCGATCTTTCCCTCTTTCAGCGCGATCATCGTCTCACGGCCGATCTGCAGATCGTCGGGATGCGTGATCTGGAAGAAGGTCAGCGCCTCGATTTCCGCCCGGCTGTAGCCGAGCATCGCCGCGAAGGCGGGATTGGTCTGAAGGATGCGGCCGTCGAGGCCGACGATGGCGACGCCGATCGCCGAATCTTCCATCGCGCGGCGAAAGCGCTGCTCGCTCTCGGCAATCTGCCGGCGGTCGTCGATGATCCTGCGGATGAACAGCGCCGAGACAAAGAGCGTCACGGCGGTGACGGCGACCGATATCTGTAGGCAGAACTTCAGCGCGTCCGCACCGAGCTCCAGCGCCGGCAACAGGACCGACGCCATCAGGGTGATAAGCCCTGCCGCCATCAAGGCGAGCACAGCGCGCTTGCCGGCCCGCGGACCTTTCCAACTCAACCACGCCACAATGCGATCCCACCCCATGCGCAACTGCCACAACCCTGGCGGATCGATTTTAAGGAATGGTTGTAAGCTGCGGCGGCCACGCCGCTAACCGGCAAAGCAATTGCCGGCATGATTAAGGATCGGTGTGTAATCCTACCAGCGGACGAAAAACCGTCCGCCAAGCGCGCCGAGCGCGGTGAGGAACGCGATCGCGATCGTGTACCAGGTGGCGACGAACAGCGGCGAATCGTCGAAGCAATGCGCGGCATAGAAGGTCGCCGCCAAGCCGCCCGCGAGCAGGCCCGCGACCGCGCCGGCCAACACCGGCCGCGTCGGCGCGCCATAGCGCAGCATGCCGAGGAAGATAGCCAGGGGACCGATGCCGATCAACGGGATAAAGCTCATGCAGATCATCATGTTGGAACCCACGAGCCGCCTGCCCCAGTCCGCCTCCGGCACGACGAAAAGCTCCAGGATGACCGCGATCACGACGAGCGCAGGCGCGGCGAGCGTCCATAGTTTCGCTCGCCTGCTCGCCGCACCGGGCGTCGACAGGGCTCGGATCAGAGCGAATGCGCTGCTCGTGAGCGCCAAGGTGAAGACGAACTTCGACATGAAGCGCATCGTATGCATGGCCGGCATGATGTCCGGGCGCGGACCGATGGTCATGAAAAAGACCACCGCCGCGACCACAACCGCCACGCCGACGGCCAGCCACCAGGCGAGGCCAAGCGGCATCGCCTTGTTGCGGGCATCGGCGTCGAGCGCCTTTATGAGGTCCTCGGTTCTCATGTCACCGTCGTCCGAACCTTTTGGCGATCGCGGCAAGGCCGCGATGCAGCGACACGCGCACCGCCGTCTCGCTGATGCCGAGCTTGACCGCCGTTTCGCCGATCGAATGGCCGTCGACCGAGATCGAGGAAACCACGGAACGCTGCGAGGGCGGCAAGCCGTCCAGGGCCCGGTTTATGTCGCGCTCGCTCACCGTCTCCGCTTCCGGCTCGGCGAACGTCTCTGCGATCTCGTCGATCTCGACCTCGATGCGACGGCCGCGCCTGCGGAATGCATCGATCAGCTTGAAGCGGGCGATCGCATAGACCCATGGCAGCACCGGCGCGTCTTCTCGCCACGTGTGCCGTTTGACGTGAATGGCCAGCAAGGTTTCCTGCACGACATCCTCGGGGTCGACCCCGCCCTGGACGATCTTGCGCCGGACGAAGCCGCGAACGAGAGCGGCTATCCGGTGAAGAAAGTCGGCGTAAGCCCTTTCGTCTCCCGCGATCGCGGCCCTGAGCAGCCGGGAAAGCTCGGCCTCGTCCTTGCCGGTCACAAGAGTTTACCCCCGATGTTCGCGTCTCGGCCCTGGTCTGTTACGTGTCCGGCGAAATAATGTCCAAGCCAAAGTACCGGAAAATCACGAAAGTTTGCGGCACGGCGACCGATTGAAGCAGGCCGGAATGTTGACTATCGTAATCAGGTATTTATAGGTGCGCCTGAGCCCGAACCCCTGTCTCCAGATTTGAGGACGATGCCCATGAAAACTGCCTTTTCCACTCTTGCCGGCGCCGCCGCGCTGGCCCTCGGCCTGATCGCCGGACCGGCCATGGCGGAGGATGCAGGCATCATCGTCTACAACGCCCAGCATGAAAGCCTGGCCAAGGAATGGGCGAAGGGCTTCACCAAGGAAACCGGCATCAAGGTCACGCTGCGCAACGGCGGCGACAGCGATTTCTCCAACCAGATCGTTGCCGAGGGTGCTGCCTCGCCGGCCGACGTGTTCCTGACAGAGAATTCGCCTGCAATGGCGCTGGTCGAGGCGGCCGGCCTGTTCGCGCCGGTGGATGCCGACACCCTCGCTCAGGTTCCGCAGGAATACCAGCCTTCGAGCGGCAAATGGGTGGGCGTCGCCGCGCGCAGCACCGTCTTTGCCTACAACAAGGACAAGCTCAAGGAAGGCCAGCTGCCCAAGTCGCTGCTCGACCTTGCCGATCCGAGCTGGAAGGGCCGGTGGGCCGCCTCGCCGTCCGGCGCCGATTTCCAGGCCATCGTCAGCGCGATGCTCGAGCTCAAAGGTGAAGCCGCGACTTCCGACTGGCTGAAGGCCATGAAGGAGAACTTCACCGCCTACAAGGGCAACAATACGGTGATGAAGGCGGTCAATGCCGGGGAGATCGATGGCGGCGTGATCTACCACTACTACTATTTCGGCGACCAGGCGAAGACCGGCGAGAACAGCAAGAATGTCGGCCTGCATTATTTCAAGAACCAGGACCCGGGCGCGTTCGTGTCGATCTCTGGCGGCGGCGTGCTGGCCTCGAGCAAGCATCCGAAGGAAGCCCAGGCTTTCTTGAAGTGGGTCACCGGCAAGGCCGGCCAGGAGGTTTTGAAAACCGGGACCTCTTATGAATACGCGGTCGGCAAGGATGCCATGTCGAACCCGAAGCTCGTGCCGCTGGCCGATCTGCAGGCGCCCAAGATCGATCCGACGCACCTGAACTCGAAGAAGGTCATCGACCTGATGACGCAAGCCGGCTTGCTTTAGTCCGCGTTCGTCCTAAAAGGACAACCGACCGTGCTCCCGCCGGAATTCGCTTTCCGCGGGAGCGCTTTTGTTTTGGAGATGGCCTCGTCGATGACGATCATCTGCGTTTCCGACCGCGTTCGCGGTTCATCAGATCGTCTCCAGGCGGTGCATTCCGGCTGATGTCCGCGATCGACCTCACGCATTCGGGGCCGCCGGCTGCCGCAAGGCAGAGCCGGCGGTCCACGTCGTGGATTACGCTTGCGGCCGCCATCGTCTCGCTGATCGCTCTCCTGCCGCTTGCCTTCATTGTCTGGGTGGGCATCCAGACGGGATGGGACACGGTGGTGGCGCTGATCTTTCGGCCTCGCGTCGGCGCGCTCCTGGTCAACACCATCCTGCTTGTCGTCCTGGCCGTCCCGATCGCCATCGCGCTGTCGGTGGCGCTTGCCTGGCTGACCGAGCGCAGCGACCTTCCCGGCAACCGTTGGTGGTCGTGGCTGTCGGTGGCGCCCTTGGCAATTCCCGCCTTCGTCCACAGTTACGCCTGGATCAGCCTGATCCCCGGCCTGCACGGGCTCTGGGCCGGCGTGCTCGTCTCCGTCATCGCCTATTTCCCGTTTCTCTATCTGCCGATCGCAGCGGCGCTGCGCCGGCTTGACCCGGCGCTGGAAGATGCCGCCGCAGCGCTGGGCCTCGGACCCTGGCGCGTCTTCGCGCGTGTCGTGCTGCCGCAGTTGAGGCTGGCCATCTGTGGCGGTTCGCTGCTGGTTGGCCTGCACCTGCTTGCCGAATACGGGCTTTATGTCTTCATCCGCTTCGATACCTTCACCACCGCGATCGTCGACCAGTTCCAGTCGACCTTCAACGGCGCGGCGGCGAACATGCTCGCCGCCGTGCTGGTCGCCTGCTGCTTCGTGCTGCTTGGCGTGGAGGTGATCGTGCGTGGTGAGGAGCGTTATGCCCGCGTCGGCTCCGGGGCGGCGCGCCAGCAGCAGCGTGTCGCCCTCGGCCGCGCCACGCTGCCTTGCTTCCTGCTGCCCGCCAGCACTGCGCTGCTCACGCTCGGCGTGCCCTTTGTGACCGTCGGCCGCTGGCTGCTTGCCGGTGGCGCCGACGTCTGGCGTTGGGACGAGATCAGCCTGGCGCTCGGCCAGACGCTGGTCCTCGCCGTCGCCGGCGCGCTGCTTGCCACGGTCGCCGCGATGCCCATGGCCTGGATCTCGATCCGTGCGCCCGGCCGCTTGCAGCGCCTGCTCGAGAGCTGCAACTACATCGTCGGCTCGCTGCCGGGTGTGGTCGTCGCGCTGGCGCTGGTGACCATCACCGTACGCGTCGCCTTGCCGCTCTATCAGACGCTCTTCACCATCCTTTTCGGCTATGCGCTGATGTTCCTGCCGCGCGCGCTGGTCAGCCTGCGCGCCTCGATCGCCCAGGCGCCGGTGGAACTCGAACGCGCGGCCTCGAGCCTCGGCCGCCCGCCGCTCAGGGCGCTATGGTCGACCACGATCCGGCTGTCGGCGCCGGGTGCGGCGGCCGGGATGGCGATGGTGGCGCTCGGCATCACCAATGAATTGACCGCCACGCAGATGCTGGCGCCGAACGGCACCCGCACCCTTGCGATGGCGTTCTGGTCCTACAGCGGCGAGATCGACTACGCCTCGGCCGCCCCTTACGCCTTGATCATGGTGGCGATGTCGCTGCCCATGACCTGGGTGCTCTACGTCCAGTCAAAGCGGATGGCCGGCCGATGAGCTTCCTCGAACTCCGCGACGTAGCAAAACATTATGGCCCGGTGGCAGCACTTGCCGGCGTCGACCTCACCGTCGAAAGCGGCAGCCGCACCGCGATCGTCGGACCCTCCGGCTGCGGCAAGACCACCTTGCTGAGGCTGATCGCCGGCTTCGAGGCGCCAGACCGCGGCCGCATCGCGCTCGACGGCAAGCTGCTCGCCAATGGCGGGGCCGCGGTGCCGGCGCATCGCCGCGGCATCGGCGTGGTGGCGCAGGACGGCGCCCTCTTCCCGCATCTTACCATCGCCGACAATATCGGCTTCGGCATGCCCCGAAGCGCCGAGAAGCGCGCCGAGCACATTGTCGAGCTCGCCTATATCGTCGGGCTTGACAAGGCGATCCTGAAGCGCCGTCCGCACGAGCTTTCCGGCGGCCAGCAGCAGCGTGTCGCGCTTGCCCGTGCCATGGCGATGAAACCCCGGCTGATGCTGCTCGACGAGCCGTTCTCGGCGCTCGACACCGGCCTCCGGGCCTCGATGCGCAAGGCTGTGGCCGAGCTTCTGGAGGATGCGGGCATCACCACCATCCTGGTCACCCACGATCAGGCCGAGGCGCTGTCCTTCGCCAGCCAGGTGGCCGTCATGCGCGACGGCTTGTTCTCGCAAGTCGGCACGCCGCGCGAGCTCTACTTCCAGCCCAGGGACAGGATGGTTGCCGAGTTCCTCGGCGACGCCATCATCGTGCCGGCCAAGATCGCCGACGGCTTTGCCATATCGCCGCTCGGCCGCATCGCGGTCGACATCACCGAGCGGCGCGACGTCGCCCGTATCATGCTCAGGCCCGAGCAGGTGGTGCTTAAACGAACCTCCCGCGAAGGCATGTCGGGGACGCCGGACATGCTGTTCGGCGAGGTGACGGACTCCGAATTCGCCGGCTCGGTCTGCACCATCGCCGTGCGGCTGCTCAATAGCCCGGATCCGCCGGATGCGGCCGCGATCGGCAACACACCGCTCGTCCTGCGCAAGACCGGCATGGACGTGCCGGAGGTCGGCGAGATCGTGCGCCTCACGGTGACCGGCAAGGCGCATGTGTTTGCCTGAAGCTGAGTCAAGAGGAGGGGCTTGTGCTGCCGAGGCGCCTGCCGCCCCGATCGAACCAGTGCAACTTCTCGGCTGTGGCGGTGATGCGCAACTTGTCGCCGGGCTTTGCCGCCGTGCGGCCGCCGACCCGTACCACGATATTATTGCCGGCAGCCGAGCAGTGCAGGAAGGTTTCCGCGCCGACCGGCTCCACGGCCTCGACCGTTGCGGGCAGCATCAGCGCCCCGGATCGGTCCTCGGCATCGGCGACGAGTTCGGCGTCCTCGGGCCTGAAGCCTAGCATTGCCGCCTGCCCGCCGGGCGGGGCAAGCCCAAGCAACTTTCCTTCCAGCTCAGTTGCAGAACTTTCTGTGCTCAGTGAGAGCAGGTTCATCGGCGGCGCGCCAATGAAGGACGCGACGAATGTCGAGGCCGGCTTCTCGTAAATGTCGAGAGGAACGCCGATCTGCTCGACCAGCCCCGCATTCATGACGACAAGCATGTCGGCTAGCGTCATCGCCTCGAGCTGGTCGTGGGTGACATAGACCGAAGTGACGCCGAGCCTGCGCTGCAGGCTCTTGATCTCGACCCGCATCTGGCCGCGCAGCTTGGCGTCGAGGTTGGAGAGCGGTTCGTCGAACAGGAAGACTTTCGGATTGCGCACGATCGCCCGGCCCATGGCGACGCGCTGTCGCTGGCCGCCGGAAAGCTCGCGAGGGCGCCGGTCGAGCAGTCCCGACAATTCCAGCACCTTGGCAGTTGAACGCACTCTGCTGTCGATCTCGGCTTTCGGCGTGCCGCGATTACGCAGGCCATAGGCCATGTTGTCGTAGACCTTCATATGCGGGTAGAGCGCGTAATTCTGGAAGACCATCGCAATGTCGCGTTCGGTCGGCCCGATCGCATTGACGATCTTGCCGTCGATCGCAACCGTTCCGGACGAGATGGTCTCGAGTCCGGCGATCATCCTGAGCAACGTCGATTTGCCGCAGCCGGAGGGACCGACCAGCACGCAAAGCTGCTTGTCCGGAATGGCGATCGAAACGCCTTTCACGGCCTCGACGCCGCCGGCATAGACCTTCCTCACATCATTGAGATCAACCGTCGCCATCGCTCCTCACTTCTCGGATTCGACCAGGCCGCGCACGAACCAGCGCTGCATCAGCACCACGACAAGGATCGGCGGCACGATGGCCAGCATCGCGGTGACCATCACAAGGTGCCACTGGGTATCGGCATCGGCGAAGGAAACCATCTTCTTCAGCGCGATGACGATGGTGTTCATGTCGTTGCTGTTGGTGACCAGCAGCGGCCACAGATATTGCGTCCAGCCATAGATGAAAAGGATGACGAACAGCGCCGCGATGTTGGTGCGCGACAGCGGCAGGAGTATATCGAAGAAGAAGCGCCACGGCCCGGCGCCATCGACGCGCGCCGCCTCGATGAGCTCGCCCGGGATGGTCATGAAGAACTGTCTGAACAACAGCGTGGCCGTGGCCGAGGCGATCAGCGGGATGATCAGACCGGCATAGGTGTCGATCATGCCGAGGTCGACCATCACCTTGTAGGTCGGCAGGATGCGGACCTCGACGGGCAGCATCAGAGTGATGAAGATCAGCCAGAAGAAGGTCATGCGCAGCGGGAAACGAAAGAACACGATGGCATAGGCCGATAGGATCGAGATGAAGATCTTCCCGACCGCGACGCCGAGCGCCATGACCGTCGTGTTGAGAAGCAGCCTGCCGACGCTGACGCCGCCGATTCGCCCGACACCGCCGAACAAGGCCCCGCTGTAATTGTTCCAGAGCTGGTCACCGGGCAGCAGCGGCAGGGGCGGCCTGAGAATCGTCTGCAGCGTCTGTGTCGAGGCCACGAATGTGTAGTAGATGGGAAATGCAACGATCAAAATGCCGAGAATGAGAGCGGCATGGGCGATCAGGACACGCAACGGGGACTGGCCGATCATCGCTTGCCTCAGCCGTAGTGGACCTTGCGTTCCACATAGCGGAACTGGATGGCGGTGAGCGCGATGACGATGACCATCAGGATCACCGACTGCGCCGCCGAGTCGCCGAGGATCAGGTTGACGAAGCCGTCATTGTAGACCTTGTAGACCAACGTCTCGGTGGTCTTGCCCGGTCCGCCGCCGGTGACGGCATGGACGATGCCGAACGTGTCGAACAGGGCATAGACAGTGTTGACGACCAGCAGGAAGAAGGTCGTCGGCGCGAGCAGCGGGAAGATGATGGTCCAGAAACGCTTGGTCTCGCGAGCGCCGTCCATCGCCGCCGCCTCGATCAGCGTCTTCGGCACCGCCTGCAGCCCGGCGACGAAGAACAGGAAATTGTAGCTGATCTGCTTCCATGCTGCGGCGGAAACCAAAAGGATCATGGCGTGACTGCCGTTGAGCAACGGATCCCAGGCTATGCCGAGACTTCTCAGCACGTAGGATAGCGAGCCGATCGAAGGGTTGAACAGGAACAGCCACAACATGCCGGCGATCGCCGGCGCCACCGCATAGGGCCAGATCATCAGTGTGCGGTAGAGCGCTTTCCCGCGCACCACTTTTTCCGCCATTACGGCAAGCAGCAACGCCACTGCCATCGCCACGATTGCGGTCGCAAGCGAAAATACCACCGTTACCTTGATCGAGTTGAGATAGGCCGGATCGGCAAGCACTTTGCGGAAATTGGCAAACCAGACGAACTTGCTCTTTAGCCCGAATGGATCCTGCCTGAGCATGGACTGGTAGAGCGCCTGCCCGGCCGGCCAATAGAAGAAAACCAGTGTTATGGCGAGTTGCGGCGCCACAAGCAGGTAAGGCAGGACTTTGTTGGGGAAAACGACGCGCGGGGTCAGCTTGGTTTCCTCGTCAAGCAAGGATCGCCCGCGCCGATCCGCGCGGGCGACGTTTCATCCTCGGCCAGGTTTAGTTGCCCAACGCGTCCTTGATCGCCGCGTTGCCGCGCGAGACGGCATTGTCGAGCGCCTGCTGGGCCGTTTCCTGGCCGGCCAGCATCTTCTCGAACTCCTCGTTCTGGATATCGCGCACCTGAGGCAGGTTGGGCAGGCGCACACCCTTCGAATTTTCGGTCGGCGCCTTGCCGGTCATCTGCAGGATCGGTGTCTCGCGGCCCGGGTTCTTGTCGTAGAAGCCGGACTTCTTGGTCGCCTCATAGGCTGCCAGCGTCACCGGCAGGTAGCCCGACTTCTGGTGCAGATATTCCTGCACCTCGGTCTTGGAGAGATAGGCGAAGAAGGCCGCGACGCCCTTGTACTCCGCATCGGATTTGCCGCTGAAAACCCAGAGGCTTGCGCCGCCGGGGGTCGTGTTCTGCGGCGCACCCTTGGCATCGCTGTCATACGGCAGTTGGCCGATGCCGTAGTTCATACCCGACTTGACGATATCGCCGAGCCCGCCCGACGACTCGGTAAAAATGCCGCATTCTCCGGCGAGGAAGATCTGCTTGGCTTCGGAGGTTCGCCCGCCATATTTGAAAGTGCCATCCTTGGCGAGGTCAGCCAGCGCCTGAAAGTGGTTGACGAAAATCGGCGCATTGATCTTGAGCTCGACGTCGCCGCCGGCCAGTCCGTTCTGCTGGGTCGCCCAGGAAACATTATTCCAGGCGGCAAAATTTTCCAGATGGATCCAGGTCAGCCAGGTCGAGGTGTAGCCGCAAGGGGCCGCGCCGCTCGCCTTGATCTTCTTCGCCGCTTCCCAGACCTCGTTCCAGGTCTTAGGCGGGTTGTTCACGTCGAGGCCGGCCTTCTGAAAGATGTCCTTGTTGTAGTAGAGGATCGGCGAGGAGGAATTGTAAGGGAAAGACAACATGGTGCCGTCCGGCTTCGAATAGTAGCCGACAATGCCGGGCAGATACTGGCTCTTATCGAACGTCATCCCCGCGCCCGTCAAAACTTCGGCCACGGGTTTGATCGCGCTCTCGGCCGCCATCATGACGCCGGTGCCGACATCGAACACCTGGATGATGTCCGGCGCCTGGCCGGCGCGGAACGCGGCGATGCCTGCATTCAGCGTCTCGGGATAGGTGCCCTTGAAGACCGGAACGATCTGGTAGTCGCTTTGGCTGGCGTTGAAGTCCTTCGAGATCTTGTCGACGACTTCCGCATTGGCGCCCGTCATCGCATGCCACCAGCTGATCTGCGTGACAGCGAAAGCGGACGTGGTGGAAAGCAGGGTCAAGGTAGCGGCAACACCTGCCGCGAAGCCGAAGAGCTTCATGTTTTCATCTCCCGTTGTGATTGGCGAAAGGGGGGCTTCCGCAGAACCAGTATGTGTTGCGCATGACAATCGGACAACGGTTTTGTTATGCGTCGATGAACATCATCTGATCCTAAATTAACGTGCATCGGTCACGGCCGGGCAGATTGCTTGCCGGCTTAGGATTTGAGCGACTCCAACCATCGTATTGCGACAGCCGGCCCAACCTTATCCGTCCTTTACAACCTGAGGCACACGCGTCGGTTGCAGGTCCACTAATCGATTCTTCAGCCGTCGGGCCTTAAGCAATCTTAACTTGATTGATGCGGGAAGATCAGGTGGGGCCAAATGTTGACCGTCTATAATTGCATCGTGCACGAGCACGATCTGAGGTTGGTCGCACTTGCGGCGCTCATCTGCGGAATTTCCTCTTTCTCGGCGGTCAATCTTCTTCACCATGTCGAGCAATCGACCAGTCGAAATCGCTACGCATGGCTGTTGATTGCAGCCACGGCGACCGGATTCGGTATCTGGGCGACGCATTTCGTCGCCATGATCGCCTTCACGCCGGGAATACCCAACGCCTATAACGCGGAGCTTTCCGCGCTTTCGCTGGCCGCCTCCGTAGTTCTGACAGCGGCCGGAATGTGGATCGCCACCATCCGCGGCGGCATTGATCACTATCTTGTCGGCGGCGCCGTGCTCGGCGTCGGCATCGCCGTGATGCACTATACCGGCATGGCGGCGTTCGAGGTCCAGGGCAGGATCGTCTGGAACGAGCTGCTCGTCGCTCTTTCGCTGGCGGCGGGCGTCACGCTTGCCGCGCTTTCGCTGCTCGTCGTGCTTTGCCGCCCGTCGACGCTTACGACGATCGCTGCCGCCGTCTTGCTCACACTGGCCATCTGCACACTGCATTTTATCGCCATGGCGGCGGTCTCGATCTATCCGGACTCCTCGATAGAGATCTCAAAATTCACCATCGCGCCGATGTCGCAAGCCTTTGCCGCTGCGGCGGCAAGCCTGGTCATTCTGGTGCTCTCGGCCGCGGCGCTCCGCATCGACCTGCGGTTCCGCCGGCATCAGGCGGAAGCGCAGCGCATGCACGGCCTGGCCAACGCGGCGGTCGAGGGGCTGATCGTTTGCGACGGCAGCCGCATCGTCAGCGCCAACGACAGCATCGCGGCGCTGAGCGGCATCGCGCCCGGCACGCTGAACGTGATGACGCTCAGCGACCTCTTCGGCGAACGCGTTGCCTCAGCCATCGCCGGCGGCAGCGGTCAGGCGCAGGAAGCCGAGCTGCGCAGCCAGGACGGCACCCGCATTCCGGTCGAGCTGATCGCCCGCAGCATCGACTATTGCGGCAAGCCTCACGACGTCGTCGCCGTCCGCGACATGCGCGAGCGCAAGAAGGCCGAGCAGGAGATCCTTCGCCTGGCGCATTTCGATCCGCTAACCGGGCTTGCCAATCGCCGCAGCTTCACCAGCCGGCTCGAGGCCGAGATCGCCACGGCGAGCGGCAAGGACGGGCAGCTCGCGCTGATGCTTCTCGATCTCGACCGCTTCAAGGAGGTCAACGACCTCTTCGGTCATGCGGCCGGCGATGCAGTGCTGCAGAGGGTGGCGCAATGCGGTTCGGGCGTGCTCCGCCATGGGCAGATGCTCGCCCGCCTCGGCGGCGACGAGTTCGCCATCATCGCGCCGAACCTTCCCGACCCGCAGGCCGCAGGCCGCATCGCCGAGGCGGTGCTTTCCAAGCTGCGCCAAGAGAGCCAACTGTCGCCCGGCGGCGAGCTGGTGTCGGCCAGCATCGGCATTGCTCTTTTCCCGCTGGACGCCGACGAGCAGGCGGCGCTGGTAAGCCATGCCGACACCGCGCTCTACCGCGCCAAGGCCGAGGGCAAGGACACTTATCGCTATTTCGAGGCTTCGATGGGTGCCGAGACGCGCGACAGGCGCGCCATGGAGCACGATCTGCGCCAGGCGGTTGCGCGCGGCGAGTTCCGGCTGGTCTATCAGCCGCAAAAAGAGATCAGCAGCGGCAAGATGATCGGCTTCGAAGCCTTGATCCGCTGGCATCATCCGGAGCGCGGCAACATCCCGCCGTCGGTCTTCATCCCGGTCGCCGAAGACAGCGGCGCCATCGCCCAGATCGGCGAATGGGTGCTGGCGACGGCCTGCGAGGAAGCCGTGTGCTGGAAAACTCCGCTGACCATCGCCGTCAATGTCTCCGCGGTGCAACTCCACAACCCGAATTTCAGCCGCAAAGTGCACGAGATCCTGCTGCGTTCGGGACTTCCGGCCGGACGGCTGGAGCTTGAAGTGACCGAGACGGCCCTTATCAAGGATATGCCCCGGGCGCTGGCGACCCTGCGGCAGGTCAAGGCGCTTGGTATCCGCGTCGCGATGGACGATTTTGGAACCGGCTATTCATCGCTTTCCAATCTCCGCGCCTTTCCCTTCGACAAGATCAAGATCGACGGCTCGTTCATCAAGTCGGTCGACAGGAACGGCCAGGTCGCGGCCATCGTGCGCGCCGTGCTTGGACTGGGGCGCGGCCTCGGCCTGCCGGTGCTGGCCGAAGGCGTCGAGACGCTGGACGAATTGCGCTTCCTCGATGCCGAGGACTGCGAGATCGGCCAGGGATACTATCTCGGCAGGCCAGGCCCGATCGAAACCTTCAGCGAACTGACCGGCGTGCCGGCGCCGGCGGCCATGGATGCTGTCGAGGCCCGCGGCGGCCGCATCCTCATGCTCGAGCCCGCCGCCGCGCGCTCAGCTTGACGGACCGAGCGCGGCTTCCACCAGTCGCTTGGCGTCGGGACTCGACCATTCCGCCGGTCCGTTCATATGTGCGATCAGGCAGCCTTCGCCGTCGATCAGCATCGTCACCGGCAGGCCAAGCGCCAGCCCGCGCGTCTTGGCCTCGTTGAACAGGCCCATTGTCGCATCCCGGTAGTAGCCGAGCGTCTCGATGCCGATCTCCTTCAGGAACTTTTTCGGCTTGGCGTCATCGCCGGTGTCGACATTGACCGCGACGACCTCGAAAGTGTTGCCGCCTTTTTCCTTCTGCAACGCATCGAGCGCCGGCATTTCGGCGCGGCAGGGCGCGCACCATGTCGCCCACAGATTGAGCAGCACCGTCTTGCCGGCATGGCCGGCGATCGTCGTCGGCTTGCCGTCGGGTCCGTTGAAGGCGAGTCCCTTCAGCGATTGCGGCGGATCCGCCGGCTGCAGTGCCGCGACCTGACCGACGGCCTTTGCCGCAACCTGCTTGGCCCGTTCGGCCTTCGCCTTGCAAGCGACGTCGTCCTTGCCGGTGCTGGCCGCGGCAACCTGATCCGGCGCGTTGTTGCCAGAACCGCTCTCGCTGACATATACCGCGACCGCGCCGGCCAGCACGCCCGCTACAAGCGCGGCGAGGATGAGGCGCGGGGCCGGGAAGAATTTATTGCCGTCTGCCATTTTCTTAAAAACTGCTCCGGAGCACGGGTTATAGCGATGAGCGACAAGAAGGCTAGCAACCAGATGTGGGGCGGACGTTTTGCCTCGGGTCCGGCCGCGATCATGGAAGCGATCAACGCATCGATCGCCTTCGACCGCAAACTCTACGCGCAGGACATCCGCGGCTCGATCGCCCACAGCGAGATGTTGGCTGAAACGGGCATTATTTCGGCCGCCGATCAAGAAAAAATCGCTCACGGCCTGAACACGATCCTGAAAGAGATCGAGGCCGGGAAATTCGAATTCTCGACCAAGCTCGAAGACATCCATATGAATGTCGAGGCGCGTCTGGCCGATCTGATCGGGTCGGCTGCCGGCCGCCTGCATACCGCCCGCTCGCGCAACGATCAGGTGGCGGTCGATCTGAAACTCTGGGTCAAGGAGGAATGCCAGCGCGTCGCCCAGGCGCTGAAGGACCTCATCGGCGCCTTTCTCGAGCGCGCCGAGGAGCACGCCGCGACGGTAATGCCCGGCTTCACCCATATGCAGGCCGCGCAGCCGGTGACCTTCGGTCATCATTGCATGGCTTATGTCGAGATGTTCGGCCGCGATCTGTCACGTGTCCGCGACGCCATCGAGCGCATGGACGAAAGCCCGCTGGGCGCCGCCGCGCTGGCCGGCACGAGCTTTTCCATCGACCGCCATATGTCGGCGAAGGCGCTCGGCTTCCGCGAGCCGATGCGCAATTCGTTGGACAGCGTGTCGGACCGCGACTTCGCGCTCGAATTTCTGTCGATCGCCGCGATCTGCGGCACGCATTTGTCGCGGCTCGCCGAGGAGATCATCATCTGGTCGACGCCGCAATTCGGGTTCATCCGGCTGTCGGATTCCTTCTCCACCGGCTCCTCGATCATGCCACAGAAGAAGAACCCCGACGCCGCGGAGCTGGTACGCGGCAAGACCGGCCGCATCAACGGCCATCTGGTCGGCCTGCTGACGGTCATGAAGGGCATGCCGCTGACCTACGGCAAGGACATGCAGGAGGACAAGGAATCGGTCTTTGACGCCGCCGAGACGCTCGACCTGATGCTGGCGGCGACCACCGGCATGGTGCGCGACATGACCGTGAACACGGCCGCCATGAAGAAGGCCGCCGGCGCCGGTCACGCCACCGCCACCGACCTCGCCGACTGGCTGGTGCGCAATCTCGGCCTGCCCTTCCGCGAGGCCCATCACGTCACCGGCCGCGCCGTCGCCCTTGCCGAGGAGAAGAAGGTCGGGCTGGAAAAGCTCTCGTTGGAGGACCTGCGCTCGATCCATCCCGGCATCACCGACGACATCTTCTCGGTGCTCGCCGTGCAGAATTCGGTGAAGAGCCGCGTAAGCTTCGGCGGCACCGCTCCGTCGGAAGTGAGGAAGCAAATCCGCTACTGGAAAAAGCGCTTGGCCAAGGCGTGAAAGGCTGATTGATGCAAACTGACAAGATTTTAGAACGCTACAGCCACCAGAAATCCAACCTGAGCCTGGCTCTTCTTTCCGACGAGGACGGTGGGGATCCAACGATCCTCATACAAGGTTCAAAGCGAGCGCTGCACCTTCTCGCAGAACTTCTCCTTGCAGTCGCTGATGAGAAAGCCAACGACGGCTTCGGGATGGGACCAAGAAGCGCCGGAAGTTTCCATTTTTCCGCCACGTCCGAGTTTGGCGTTTATGTCCGTCGGCTGGACGAATAACGAATTCTTGGGGCTTGATTTTGCCGGGATGCAATGCGCCGAAAACTCGGCTAAAAGCGCGGCTGGACAAAACAGTTTCGAACGGATGGATCGATGACCCGAGGCAGGATTTTGGTGACGCTCGCGCTGCTGGCGGCGGTTGTCACCGTCACGGCCTGCGGCAGGAGAGGCGGCCTCGATACGCCTTACGAGGCTGCAGTGCAGGCGCGCAAGGATGCGGAGCGAGCCAAACAGCCGCTGCCGCCCGAGCCTGAGAAACCGGTCAAGGACAAGAAGTTCATTCTCGACCCCTTGCTCTAGAGCCGAGGAGATCATCCGATCTCATCGCGCTCCAATTTTCGGACCTCTCCCCGTGAACCATTTCGACTACCGCGACGGCGTTCTCTACGCCGAGGATGTGGCAATCCCCGATATCGCCGCCAGCGTCGGCACGCCGTTTTACTGCTATTCGACCGCGACCCTGACCAGGCATTTCCGCGTCTTCAAGGAAGCTTTTGCCGGTCTCGACGCGCTGGTCTGCTACGCCATGAAGGCGAATTCCAACCAGGCCGTGCTGAAGACCTTGGCAAGACAAGGCGCCGGCGCCGACGTGGTGTCGGAAGGTGAACTGCGGCGCGCCTTGGCCGCCGGCATCCCCGCGAGCAAGATCCTGTTTTCCGGCGTCGGCAAGACCGCGCGGGAAATGGACTTCGCTCTCAATGCCGGCATCCTCTGCTTCAACGTCGAGTCCGAACCCGAACTCGAACTGCTGTCGGCGCGCGCCACAGCGCTCGGCAAGGTGGCACCCGTCTCGCTGCGCATCAACCCGGACGTCGACGCCAGGACCCACAAGAAGATCTCCACCGGCAAGGCCGAGAACAAGTTCGGCATCCCGTGGCAGCGGGCGCGCCAGGTCTATGCCCGCGCGGCGGAGCTGCCGGGCATCAAGGTCACCGGCATCGACACCCATATCGGCAGCCAGATCACCGAGCTGCAGCCTTTCGACGACGCTTTCGCGCTGCTGGTGGAACTGGTCGGCGTGCTGCGCGCCGACGGGCATTCAATCGAGCATGTCGATCTCGGCGGCGGCCTCGGCATTCCGTACCGCGTCGACAACAGCCCGCCGCCCTTGCCCGACGCCTATGCCGAGATCGTCAGGAAGCATGTCACCCGGCTCGGCCTGAAGGTGATGTTCGAGCCTGGCCGGCTGATCGTCGGCAATGCCGGCATCCTGGTCTCGGAAGTGATCTATGTGAAGGAAGGCGACGCCAAGAACTTCCTCGTCGTCGACGCCGCCATGAACGACCTGATCCGGCCGACGCTCTACGACGCCTTCCATGATATCAAGCCGGTGGTGCAGCCGCCGGCCGCCACGCCGCGCATGACGGTCGATATCGTCGGGCCGGTCTGCGAGACAGGCGATTTCCTCGGCCTCGACCGCGACCTCCCCAGGCTGAATCCTGGCGACCTCATCGCCGTCGCCACCGCTGGAGCTTACGGCGCCGTGCAGGCCGGCACCTACAACACAAGGCTGCTGGTGCCGGAAGTGCTGGTCGACGGCGACCGTTTTCACGTCGTGCGGCCGCGCCCGACCCATGAGGAGTTGATCGGGCTGGATTCATTGCCCGAGTGGCTGAAATAGAAGCACGAGGGTCCCGCGCTCAAAGGAGCAAGCCATGCTGGAGACTGGAGCTATCACGCGCGGACGCATCGCCGCGGTGGAACTGCACATCCGCCCGTTCGTCCGCCACACGCCGGTAATGCGCGTCGACATGGCTGACTTCGGCCGGCCGGCCTTTCCGGTCGATCTGAAGCTCGAATGTCTGCAGCATTCCGGCTCGTTCAAGGCGCGCGGCGCATTCACCAACCTGCTCGAGCGGCAGGTGCCCGCAGCGGGTGTGGTCGCCGCCTCCGGCGGCAATCATGGCGCCGCCGTCGCCTATGCCGCCATGAAGCTCGGGCACAGGGCCACCATCTTCGTGCCCGAGGTCAGCCCGCCGGCAAAGCTCGAGCGCATCCGCAGCTATGGCGCCGAGCTGGTGGTCGGCGGTGCGCGCTATGCCGAGGCGCTGGCTGCCAGCGAGGATTTTGCCGAACGAACCGGCGCCCTGCAGATCCACGCCTTCAACCAGGAAGAGACGCTCATCGGCCAAGGCACTCTCGGGCTCGAGATCGAAGCCGATCTGCCGCAGATCGACACACTGCTTGTCGCGGTCGGCGGCGGCGGCCTGATCGGCGGGATCGCCGCCTGGTTCGCTGGCCGCATCCGCATCATCGCCATCGAGCCCGAGGGCGCGCCGACGCTTCACCGCGCCTTCGAAGCCGGCAAGCCGGTCGATGCACCGGCCGAGGGCATCGCCGCCGATTCGCTGGCGCCGAAGCGCGTCGGCGAAATGATGTTCCCGATCGCGAAAGCTTTCGTCGAGCGCTCGATCCTGGTCAGCGACGACGACATCGTGGCGGCGCAGAAAGCGCTCTGGGACCGGGCGCGAATCATCGCCGAGCCGGGCGGAGCCGCTGCCTTTGCCGCGATGCTTTCCGGCCGCTACGTGCCGGCTCCCGGCGAGCGCGTGGCTGTCCTGGTCTGCGGATCCAACACGAATCCCGCGAATTTCTGATCGTAAAGGCGGCGAACCCGTCACAGATTTTGGAACCCGCCTCGCCTTCGCCGTGTTTGGTGTTATCCTCTGCTCATGAGGTCCGGGCGATCCTGCCCGGGCAGGAAGGGCCGATGACGGAACGACCCATTTCCAGCGGCGAACGCGGTCTGGCCGGGCGCCTTGCCTTGAGCCGGCTGGCGACGCGGGCCTCGATGATCTTCGAGCGCGGCTGGCCGTTGCTGTTGCCGCTGGCGGTGGTCGCCGGCCTGTTCCTCAGTGTCTCGTGGCTGGGCTTGTTCCAGCGCCTGCCGGATCTGGCGCGGATCGGCCTCCTGATCCTCTTCTCCATCTCGGCGCTCGCCGCGCTCTTTGCGCTGCGCTTCTTCCGCATTCCGTCCGCCGCCGAGGTCGACCGGCGCATCGAGGCAGCGAACGAGCTGCTGCACAGCCCCGTGCAGGTGCAGACCGACCGGCCGAGCGGCGCGGAGAGCCTCTTCTCGCAGGCGCTGTGGCGCGAGCACCAGAAGCGCATGGCCGAGCGGCTCTCCGACCTGGGCGGCGACAGGCCGCGCACAAGCGTGCCGGATTACGACCGCTGGGGCCTGCGGGCTGTGGTGGGGCTGCTGTTCGTCACCGCTTTTGCCTTCTCGTTCGGACCTTTCGGCGGCAGGATCAGCGACGGCTTCGTCGCCAGCGCCGCGCGCGATAGCGTGCCGCCCCGCATCGATGCCTGGGTGACGCCGCCTTCCTATACCGGCAAGCCGCCGCTGTTCTTGACCGCCGACGTCAACCAGGCCGCGCAGGTCTTCAGCGTCCCTGAGGGCAGCGACGTCTCGCTGCGCGTCACTGGCGGAACCGGCGAAGAAACGCTGAGCTATGCCGACGCGAACGGCAATGATCGCGCCATCGAACCGGTTGCGCCGAAGGGCGCCACGCCAGCCGCGGCACAGCCGGGGTCCCCAGCCGGGCTCAAAGTGCGCCAGTTCTCCGGCAGGCTGAACACCAACGGCACGCTGCGGCTCAAGTCCGGCGAGGACGATCTCGGCCACTGGGCCTTCGCCATCATCCCGGACAAACCGCCGACGATCCGTTTCGTCGGCGAGCCCAAGCGTGCCGTCAATGGCGCCGTCGAGCTCAACTACCAGATCGACGACGACTATGGCGCGGCCTCCGCCAAGGCCGTCTTCGAGCTGTCTGAGCCGCTGCCGGCCAGTGCACATCCGCTCTATGGCCCGCCCGACATGCCGCTGACGCTGCCGCGCCGCGGCGGCAAGGCGAACGCCGCCAAGACGACCAAGGATCTGACCGAGCATGTCTGGGCCGGCAGCACCATCAAGCTGACGCTGACCGCCACCGACGATGCCGGCCATACCGCCACCAGCGAGACCAGGACGCTGGTGATGCCGGAGCGGCCCTTCTCCAATCCGCTGGCCCGCGCTGTGATCGAGCAGCGCCGCCTGTTGGCGCTCGACGCCAACGCCAAGCCGCGCGTGCTCGACCTTATGGACGCGATCACCCTGCGCCCGGAGGATACTTTCGACAACATGTCGCATTACCTCGCGATCATGAGCGCCAGGAGCCGGCTGAAGCTTGCCGAGAACGACGACCAGCTGCGCAACGAGGTGGCTTATCTGTGGGAGATCGCGCTCGGCATCGAGGAAGGCAATCTGTCGGCCGCCGAGCGTCGGCTGCGCCAGGCGCAGCAGGCGCTACAGGACGCCATCAAAAACGGCGCCAGCGACGAAGAGCTCGAAAAGGCGATGAAGGAACTTCGCGAGGCGATGAACCAGTTCCTGCAGGAATTCGCCCAGCGCGCCCAGCAGAACCCGAACGCGCCGCAGATGCAGCAGAACGGTCGGGAACTGCGCCAGAGCGACATCAACCGGATGATGGACGAGATCGAGAATCTCGCCAAATCCGGCGACCGAGACCGGGCCCAGCAGTTGTTGTCGGAACTGCAGGACATGATGAACAACCTGCAGGCCGGCCGCCAGCAGCAGGCCGGCGAGCAGGACAGCGAGATGCGCCAGCAGATGGACAAGCTGGGCGAGATCATGCGGCGCCAGCAGGAGATGATGAACGATACCTTCCGCCTCGATCAGATGCAGCGCGGCGATCGCCAGCGCGGTGCAAATCGCGACGAGCAGCTGGGCGAGGATGGCGAGCAGTCGCAGGACGGGCAGAAGCCCGGCGATGACCGCGACCCGCTCGGCCGGCCGAAGCAGATGACGCCGCAGGAATTCGCGGATGCGCTGAAGCAGCTGCAGGAGGGTCAGGGCCAACTGCAGAGCGAGCTCGACAAGCTGAAGAAGGGCCTCGAAGGCATGGGCATGCAGCCCAATGAGGGCTTTGGCGAGGCCGGCAAATCCATGGGCGATGCCGAGCAGGCGCTGGGCGAAGGCGAAGGCGACCAAGCGGTCGGCCACCAGGGCCGCGCGCTGGAGGCGCTGCGCCGCGGCGCCAAGGAGATGATGAAGCAGATGCAGGCCATGCAGGGCGACCAGGGCGGCAGCGAACAGGGCGGACGTCAGCAGGACGCCGACCGCGACCCGCTTGGCCGGCCGCGCGCCACGAAGGGCCCCGACGACGGCAACTCCGTCAAGGTGCCCGACGAGATCGACGTGCAGCGCGCCCGCCAGATCCTCGAAGCGATCCGCAAGCGCCTCGGCAACGCGCTCAGCCCGGACATCGAGCGCAGCTACCTCGAACGCCTGCTCGAACTGAAATAGCGCCCACACCGGTCACCGCCGACATGCCGAAGCTTGGAACCGTCACGCCGATCCTGCGCACGTTCGATACCGTCAAGGCGCGAGAGTTCTATCTCAACTTCCTCGGTTTCGAGGTCCGCTTCGAGCATCGCTTCGACGACAACGCGCCGCTCTATATGGGCGTCGCCCGCGACGGCTGCGAGCTGCATTTGAGCGAGCATCATGGCGACGGCTCGCCCGGTGCCAATATACGCATCGAAGCGACCGGCATCATTGAGCTGCATCGCGAGTTCAAGGCCAAGAACTACCGCTTCAACAGGCCGGGCCTCGAGACGACGCCTTGGCAGACGAAGGAGGTCACGGTGATCGATCCGTTCGGCAATCGCCTGACCTTTTTCGAAAGAGACTGAGGTAGCGGGCAGCCGCAGGTCGCTCTCGCCACACGCATTGCAGGCCGCGCTGCCTGCCGGTATCGTCATCGTCAAGGGAGACTGGCGATGATCGACTTCTGGTTCTCCATCGGCAGCACCTACACCTATCTTTCGGTGATGCGTCTCGCCGAGGTTGCGGCTGAGACCGGCATCGAGTTCCGCTGGCGACCCTTCAATGTGCGCGCCATCATGATCGAGATGGACAACATTCCCTTTGCCAAGAAGCCGGCGAAGGCCGCTTATATGTGGCGCGACATCGAGCGCCGAGCGGCGATGTACAGGATGGTGCCGAAACTGCCGGCCCCCTACCCGCTGGCCGAGCTCGAACGCGCCAATCGCGTGGCTCTCATCGCGGCGCGCGAGGGCTGGTGCGAAGCCTATGCCCGGGAAACGTACCGGCGCTGGTTTGAAATGGGTGAGCCGGCTGGTAGCGAGCCAAACATTTCGGCTAGCATCGAGAAAGCCGGACAGAAAGCAGAGCCGGTTCTTCGGCGGGCCGACAGCGATGACGCCAAGGCCGAGCTCGCGGCCGCGACGGAGCAGGCCAAGGCGCTCGGCATCTTCGGCTCGCCGAGCTTCGTCGTCGACGGCGAATTGTTCTGGGGCGACGATCGCCTTGAGGATGCCATGCGATGGCTCAAGCAGATGGAGAGCGGACCGCCGGATTGAGCGGACCGTTTCGTACGTCAAAGACTGGCTGTTGCCTGTGCCTGCCTGGTCAGCATGAAAGCCTCGCGGATCGCGTTTTCCATCCCGTCGATCGCTTCGCCCGTCGCCAGCGGATTGCGGTGAAGCACCACATTCGAGGAATCGATGTCGCCGAAGCCGTCGGCGGCGGTCAGTTCGCGGCAATCGGGCGGGATGTTGCTGCGCGAGATCGGTGCGATCGCCAGGCCAGAAGTGACCGCCAGCGTCAGGCCGCCATTGGTGTCGCTGGTGTAGGCGACGCGGTAGTCGAGGCCGCGCTGCTGCAGCGACTTGATCGCGAAGTCCCGACACCAGCCATTGCGGCTGTAAAGCGCGATCGGCACCGGCCGTTCCTCATGCATGTGATGCAGCGTTGACGTCACCCATACCGTGGGATCGTGCATCAGCACATCGCCGCCGGAAAAACCTTCCCACTCGAACACCACCGCAAGGTCGAGTTCGCCGGCCGCAAGCGCCCTCACCTGCGAGTCGGAATGCGCGTAACGCACCGTGACCTCCACGCGCGGGTGGCGTTTGGCGAATTCGCCAAGTGCCCGCGACAAGATTGACCGCCCGTATTCGGCAGGAATGCCGATGCGCACCAGCCCGCCGAGCGGCGGCGCGACCAGCGATGCCGCCGTCTCGTCGAGCAGCGAGACGATGCGGCGGGCGTTGGTGATGAGCTCGCCGCCGCGGCGTGTCAGCGCCACCCCGCGAGAGCCGCGCTCGAACAGGCTGTCGCCCACCATGTCTTCCAGCTTTTTCATCTGCATGGACACCGCCGACTGGGTGCGTCCGGCCTTTTCCGCCGCCTTGGTGAAATTGCCGGTCTCGGCCACCGCCACGAAGGTGCGCAGGAGGTCGCTGTCGAGGGTGGGCTTCATCGATGCCGCCATAAGAAATTTTGATTGCTGGTATCATTCCAATTCGTTTGCAACATGTCAAACGTCGCAGGATAGTTGCTCTACCCCATTGGATATGCGGCCGTGAGATTCGGCAGCGGACCAATTCGAAGAGTCCTCACTCGTGCCCGCTGCCCGAAACGGTGGCGGGCTCTTTTTCACTGGAACGAACATGCAGAACCGGATGGTGCTTGGCATTTTGAGCCTCTGCCTCGGCGTTCTTGTCTTTTCGTTGCAGGACCCGCTGGTGAAGGCGGTTTCGGGCAGCTATCCGGTGACGGAAGTGATGGCGATCCGCGCCCTCGTGGCGCTGCCGATCCTGGTCGTTATCGTCCAGGCCGATGTCGGCCTGACAGCCTTGCTGTCGAAACGAGCGGGCATGCTGACGCTGCGCGGCTTCATCCAATTCAGCTCCTACACCGTCTACTATCTGGCGATTGCCGCCCTCTCGCTGGCCGACGCGATAGCGCTCTATTTCATGGCGCCGCTCTTCATCATGTTGCTTGCCGGGCCTTATCTCGGCGAGCACGTCTCCGGGCGGACGCTGACGACGGTGCTGATCGGCCTGGTGGGCGTGGTCGTGATGTTGCGTCCGGGCGCCGGATTGTTCGACTGGGCGGCACTGCTGTCGCTCGGCTCGGCATTCCTCTACGGGTTCTCGCAGCTGATGGCGCGCCGGATCGGCGAGACCGAATCCTCGACGGTGATGGCCTTCTACCAGAACGGCGCCTATCTCACCGGCGCTGTGGCGGTCGCCGAGGTGTTTCATCTTGCCGGCATCACCCATGCGGGCCACCCGAGCCTCGACTTCCTGGTGCGGCCCTGGGTCTGGCCGGCGCCGCCGGACTTCCTGAAGATGGCGGCCTGCGGCTTCGTTGCCTCCGCCGGCATGATCTTGCTGTCGCAGGCCTACCGGATGGCGCCCGCCAACCGGGTCGCAACCTTCGAATACACGGGCATCCTCTGGTCGCCGCTGTGGGGCTTCCTGTTCTTCGCCGAGGTCCCGCGGTCAACGACGGTGCTGGGCGCGGCGCTGATCATCGGCGCCGGTCTGGTTGCACTGAACGGTGAGCGCCGACGCGGCGCAGCACCTGCAATCGCAGCGACCGGCGATGCCGTCTGAACGATCAAGCGAAGCAGCTTAATGCCCGTCCGACGCGGGCGCGTATTTCGGCAAGCGTGAACGGCTTCTGCACGACGTCGAGGATGATGCCGTTCAATTCCTCGGCGCGCTCGCGCTGGTCGGCATAGCCGGTCATCAGCATGATCTTCATGGCCGGAAACTGTTTTGCCGCCGCGGTCGCCATCTCGATGCCGTCCATCTCCGGCATGCGGATATCGGATACCACGAGATCGTAGCTGCCGCGCTGCTGGCGGATCAGGGTGAGCCCCTGCGCGCCATCGGCGGCGATGGTGACACTGTGCCCATCACGCTCCAGCGCGCGGGCAGCGAGGGTGCGGACGGATTCATCGTCCTCGACGATCAAAAGCTTTGCCATGCCGAGATAGATGCCGCCGAAACGTTGACGTTTTCTGAAAATTTGAAACGTCTATGCGGCCTCTTTCGGCGCGACCTTACTTGTCGCCTTTCACGACCCCGACAAACGGCAATTCCCGGAAAGCATGCGCGACGTCCATGCCGTAGCCGACGACGAAATAATCGGGGCAGTCGAAGCCGACATAATCGGCGTTGAGCGTGGTCTGGCGGCGCATGCGCTTGTCGAGCAGCACCGCGATGGCGCAGCTCCTGGCGCCGCGCGACAGCATCAGGTCGCGGGTGAAGGAAAGCGTCTTGCCGGATTCGAGGATGTCGTCGATCAAAAGAACGTCGCGGCCGGCGACCTCGTTGTCGATGTCGCGCAGCACCTTGACCTCGCCGCTTGTGGTGCCGGCGCCGTAGCTGGAGATGAAGATGAATTCGACCTCGGGCGACAGGCCGACGTCGTGCATGGCGCGGATAAGATCGGCGGCAAAGACGAACGAGCCTTTCAGGATCGATATCACAAGCAGGTCGTGATAGTCGCGCCCGGCGATTTCCTTGGCGAGCTCGAGATTGCGCCGGGCGATCGCCGACGCCGAAAACAGGACCTCGATGTCCTTGCCGCGTACAACTGGCATAGCTTTTTCCTTCAGAATCGCCTGCAACGCCGGAAGGGCTAGGTTCATCAATATTCAGGTCAGGCCGAACCCAAAATAGCGGGTTCCGAGAACCGGTGCAGAGCGTACTCAAGCACGTGAGCACCTAAGCGCAGGAAACCACTAATTGCAGGCCGGCATCACCTGAATATCGATGCACCTACCCGGCGAAGGTGACCGATACGGCCTTCACGCCGTTTCTAGGGACATCGAGCCGGCTGGAAAAGCCGAATCTTTCGCCGGGCGCCAGCGAGCGGTTGGATGTCCCCAACCTGTAGCGGATGACATTGCTGGCATTGTCGGTGACGTGGATCTCGAGCGGCGGCAGCGACTCCGCCCGTACGCCGTCATTGGCGGCCTCGCCGTCGATGAACAGGATGGGCTTCAGCCCCGAGGCATCGATTCGCGACGTCACACCGGAAATGCTGAGCGCGCTTGCCGGCTGCGCAGCCGCCCAGAAGGGGCTCTGACGCACCAGGGCATGTCCGCCCGACACCCAGAAAGCCACGAGTGCGGCGCCCACTCCGGCGGCCCAGAAGATTGGACCGCCACGCGAGGCCGGCCGCGCCGGCGCAGCCTCCGGTTTGCGCAGCATGCCCATGCCAGCGATGGATGGCGTCGAGGGCGCTTGCGGCGGCAACGGCGCCGCAATCGGTTCCGAACGGGCGGCGAATCGCGGCAGCACCACATAGTCGGCATCGACGACATCGGTGTCGAGGATGACGCGCTCCGGCGCGGCCTTTGTCGCCGTGCCGGTCATGATTTCGCCGGAAACAGAGCGCGCGGTTCTATCCTCAGCCATTACGGCCCCAGTGCAATCTTCGTTGCTTTTGGGTAAACGCAAATGGTTAACGCTTCCCCACCGGAACTGCTGTGAAACGTCGAAAGCGCGCAGAAATTAACCAACGATTAACCATGCCGGCCGATGGTCTTGGCAGAGAACAGGCTGGCGGGATGCCGCCTAAGGTTTCAGGTCGCCGAACGTGATCCGCTTCGAAAATGTCGGCCTCCGCTATGGCATGGGTCCGGAGATCCTCCGCGACATTTCCCTGCACATTCCGGAGCGCTCCTTTCAGTTCCTGAGCGGCCCCTCGGGCGCCGGCAAGACCACCTTGCTGCGCCTGCTTTTCATGTCGCTGAAGCCGACGCGCGGCCTGATCACCATTTTCGGCAAGGATCGTTCGCGCATCTCGCGCGGCGAGTTGCCGCTGCTCAGGCGCCGCATCGGCGTGGTGTTCCAGGATTTCCGCCTGCTTGACCACATGACCACTTACGAGAACGTGGCGCTGCCGTTGCGCGTGCGCGGGCGCGAGGAGGCGAGCTATCGCACCGACGTCACCGAACTCCTGAAATGGGTTGGCCTCGGGGAGCGCATGCATGTGCTGCCGCCGGTGCTGTCGGGCGGCGAGAAGCAGCGTGCTGCGATCGCGCGCGCGCTGATCGAGCAGCCGGAGATCCTGCTTGCCGACGAGCCGACCGGCAACGTCGATCCGCCGCTGGCGCGCCGGCTGCTGAGGCTCTTTATCGAGCTCAACCGGCTCGGCACCGCCGTGGTGATCGCAACCCACGACCTCGGCCTGATGGAGCAGGTCGATGCGCGGCGCATGATTCTGGCCGGCGGAAGGCTGGACGTCTATGACTGAACTTCCGGCCGATCACCTGCACGAGGAAGCCGTCGAGACGCCGGCTGTCGTTCGCCGTGTCCAGCGCAAGATGGCGCCGATCGTGCCGGCGCAGAACATCGCCGGCCGGGCCCTGGTGCTGGTCATCGCCATCATGACCTTCCTGTCCTGCCTAACCTTCGGCGCCGTGACGCTGGTGCGCGACACCGCCTCGGTCTGGGAGAACCAGATCTCGCGCGAGGCGACGATCCAGATCAAGCCCGTCGAGGGCCTCGACATGGAAGCAGCGCTCGCGCAGGCCTCTGAGATCGCCAGCGAGTTCCCGGGTGTGAAGGGTACGAGGATCGTCGACCGCGATGCGACGGCGCGCCTTTTGGAGCCGTGGCTGGGCACCGGCCTCAACATCGATGAACTGCCGGTGCCGCGCCTCATCGTCGTCACCATCGATGAGGCCAATCCGCCCGACTTCGCGGCCATGCGCGCCGCGATCACGCCCAAGCTGCCGAGCGCCGCGCTCGACGACCATCGCACCTGGGTCGACCGGCTGGTCGCCATGGCGCATACGACAGTGACGATCGGCTTTGCCGTTTTGGCGCTGATATTGTCGGCGACGGTGCTGACGGTGGTGTTCGCCACGCGCGGCGCCATGGCCGGCAACGGCCACATCATCGAGGTCCTGCATTTTGTCGGCGCCGAGGCCCGCTTCATCGCGCGCGAATTCCGTTGGCATTTCCTGGTCACCGGCATGAAGGGCGCCGCCGCCGGAGGTGCCGCCGCTATCTTGGTCTTCATCGTCTTTTCCTGGTGGTCGTCGCGCAACATGGCGACGCCTGAGGCCGACCAGGCGACCGCGCTGTTCGGCAATTTCGCGATCGGCTCGACCGGCTATCTCGGCGTCGCCCTGATGGTGCTGGTGATCGGCGCGCTGACCGCGGCGACCTCACATGCCACGGTCGTCGCCTATCTCAGTGAGATCGACATCCGGCAGCCGGAGGCAAGCTGATCATGACGCGAAACCAAGTGTGGCGCGAATGCAAGAGTTGGCAAGTTGGGTTTCCAATGCGACCCGGACCCCACAAGTGCATGATCACGCAAGGGAAACTGCCGTAACGCAATGTGCGCCGTGCTATCTATGAAAGGCGACGTTTCAGAGTTAACCATTGGATGTTTTCAGGATTAACCTGGGGATGATGGACGCGCGGGACTCGATCGGAACGGCTGGACGGATGCCAGCGGCGCTTACGCGCGGTGCTGCGTCTGCAAGAACCGGTCGTCTCAGATTTGCGCTTCGTCTCTGCGGTTTCTTCGTGCTCGCCCTGCTGGCGCTTTTCGCCGGCGGCTTCGGCTGGTTTGCCGACAAGGTCAGCAACATGACGACGCCGGTCAATCCGGCCAGGGCCGACGCAATCATCGTGCTCACCGGTGGTCAGTCGAGGCTCGACGCCGCCATGGATCTGCTGGCATCAGGCAAGGGCGAGCGGCTCTTGATCAGCGGTGTTCACCCCACGGCGAGCCGCCGCCAATTGCAAGCGGCGATGGGCGGCGACAAGCAGCTGTTCTCATGCTGTGTCGACATCGACCGCGCCGCGCTCGACACGATCGGCAATGCCGAGGAGAGCGCCAAATGGGTGGAAAGCCACGCCTATGGCAGCATCATCGTCGTCACCAACAACTACCACATGCCGCGCAGCCTGCTCGAGATGGGCCGGCTGCTGCATGGCGCGCGGCTTGAGCCCTATCCGGTGGTCAACAACAAGCTCGGCAATGGCAGCTGGCTGACCAAGCCGGAAGCGCTGCGCGTGCTGTTCACCGAATACAGCAAATATGTGTTGGCGCTGGCGCGCGGCATCGTCCCGCTTCGGCCGACCACCGAGGGCGTCACGCTCGCCGAAGCCTCTACGGTGAGCAAGAACTAAGCTTCGCCAGACGCGCTGTTGCGCAGGCGTGCGATCTCCTGCTCCAGACCGGCAATGCGTCTATCCCGCTCGGCAAGCGCCGCGGCCACATCCGCCGCTTCGAAGCGCTGCGGAATGTGCTGCGGGCAATTTGCATCCCAGGCCGTGACGCTGAACAGGATCGCCTGCTCCGGCCGCGCCTTGTAGTTGGCCGGCATCAGCCTCGCCGTCAGCTCCGCATCGTCCTCGACGACGCGCGCTGTGCCCCAGATCTTGATGCGCTGCCGAAGCATGTAGTCGATCAGGAACAGGAAGGCCTGGGCATTGTCCGCAAGATTGCCCTGGGTGATGAACTGCCGGTTCCCCGAGAAATCGGCAAAGCCGATCGTTTGCTCGTCCAGCACCTTCAGGAAGCCGGCTGGCCCGCCGCGATGCTGAACATAGGGTTGACCTCCGCCATTGGCTGTCGCCAGGAACACACTGGTCTGCGCCTCGACGAAGGCGGCGAGGTCGGGCGTGATCGTCGCCCGCCAGCCGCCGCGCTCCTCGACCCGCGCATAAGATGCGCGCGAGCCCTTGCGGGACTGGATAGCCTTGACCGTAGGGGTAAAGGCGACGTCGCTGGTGAAGGCGTCCATGGCGGCTGTCCTCTGCCAAAGTGGAACGACATGTAGCCCCTTCCGAAATCCGGAGGTAGAAGGCATATTTGCAATCCATCCTTCCACATTTCGGAAGAATAAATGGACCGCCTCGACGCCATGTTCTTGTTCGTAGCCACCGTGGAGGCCGGCAGCCTTTCCGCCGTCGCGCGACATGCCGGCGTGCCGCTCGCCACCGTCAGCCGCAAGCTCTCCGAACTGGAGAGGCACCTCAAGACGCGTCTGCTCAACCGCTCGACGCGGCGCCTCACCTTGACGGACGCTGGTCGTTCCTATCTCGCCGCCTGCCGCCGTATCCTCGATGAGGTGGGCGAAGCCGAGCGCGCCGCCGCTGGCGAATACTTGAGCCCGACCGGCGAGCTGGTGATCACTGCGCCGGTCGTCTTCGGCCGCCTGCATGTGCTGCCGATTGTTACAGATTTTCTGGCCGCCTATCCCGACGTCGACATCCGCCTGACGCTGTCCGATCGGATCACGCATCTGATCGAGGAGCATATCGATCTTGCCGTGCGCATCGGCGCGCTGCCGGATTCGGCCATGGTCGCAACGCGCGTCGGCCAGATCCGCCGCATCGTCTGCGCCAGCCCGGCATATCTTGCGAAGCATGGCACGCCGTTCGAACCGCGCGACCTTTCAGGCCACAACTGCATCACCTTCGAAGGGCTTGCCTCTCCCGCGACGTGGAGCTTCGGCACCGACAAGAGCGAAACCGTGGTTCCGGTCCGCTCGCGGCTGCAGCTCAACACCGCCGAGGCAGCAATCGATGCGGCGATCGCCGGCCTCGGCCTGACGAGGGTGCTCTCCTATCAGGCGGACGCCGCGGTGCGCGCCGGCGCGCTTCATGTCGTGCTCGAGCCGTTCGAGCCGCCGCCATGGCCGGTCAATCTCCTGCATGCCGGTCAGGGCCTGCTGCCGGTGAAGCTGCGCGCCTTCCTCGATTTCGCGGCGCCCCGCCTGAAGGAGCGGCTGGCGCGCTCGCTGTGATGCGCCCCACCGTCGCGCCGTTTCCTTTTTGCCCGCGCTTGGTGTAACCAACGCTCACTTCCACACCGGGCCCTTTCCCGCATGCTCATTATCCGCTCGCTGGCGTTCAACCTAGCCTTCTATCTCAGCCTGGTCGTTCAGATGATCTTCTGGACGCCCTTCTATTTCCTGTCGCCCCGCCACCGCGCCTGGTTCGTGCCGAAATTCTGGTCGCGCACCTCGATGTGGCTTTACGACAAGATCGCCGGCACCAGGAGCGAAATCACGGGCGCCGAGAACCTGCCTGAGGGGTCCTTCATCCTGGCGCCGAAGCATCAGTCGTTCTGGGACGCGATCGCCTTTTTTCCTTATCTCGACGACGCCTTGTATATCCTGAAGCGGGAACTGACCTGGATCCCCTTCTTCGGCTGGTACATCATGAAGATGCGCATGATCCCGGTCGACCGCGGCAGCCGCTCCAAGGCGCTGAAAGCGGTCGTTGCCGCGACAAGGCAGGAGATGGCGCGCAACCCGCGTCAGCTTATCATCTACCCGGAAGGCACTCGTCGCCCACCGGGCGCCGAGCCGTCCTACAAATACGGCATCGTCGAGCTATATACCCAGCTGGGCGTTCCCGTGGTGCCGGTCGCCCATGTCGCCGGCCTCTACTGGCCGCGCCGCAAGTTCATGCGTTATCCGGGCACCATAAAGGCCCGTTTCCTGCCGCCGATTCCTCCGGGGCTCGACAAGGAGGAGTTCATGCAGCGGCTGATCGGCGAGACCGAGACCGCCTGCGACGAGCTGCTGGTCGAGGCCTCGCGCGCGCCGAACCCGCCGCCGATGCCGCCGACGGCGGTGAAGCGGCTGGCGGAGCTCGGCGCTGCGGCGAAGGCCTGAGCTCCCCTTACGGCAGCCCCGCCAGTGCAGTCGTCAGCACCAGCGTCGCCGCGAAGAAGAGATTGATGATCCGCGACGCCAATGGATCGCGCAGCAGCCTCGCGAAAATCGTCCCAGCGAGAAGCCAGAGCGCATGAATGGCGACGATCATCGCTGCCAGCACCAAAAGCTTGGTCGAAATCCCGAGCCCGTCGACCGTGGATGAAGCTCCCGCGAAGACCGCGCCGATCGCCACATAGGCTTTCGGGTTGGCGACGGCGAGCATGAAGCCGCCGAAGAAGGTGGGACGCGCCGCCGCATTGCCGCCTTGGGCAAGCGGCGGCGCTGTCGCGATCCTGAAGGCAAGGTAGAGGATGTAGAGGGCCGAAGCGACAGTCAGCAACGGCGCCAGCCCCGGCACCGAGGCGAGCATGCCGAATATCCCGGCGGCCACAACCAGGAGCACGGCCGTCGTTCCAAGCACGATGCCGGACGTATAACCCAGCGAAGGCCGCAGCCCGAAAGCGGCGCCGACGGCGGTGACGCTGATCGTCGCCGGACCTGGGCTACCCATGACAACGGTCGCCGCCATGACCAGCGCCAGCACCTGCTGCCAGGGCTGCGCTTCGGACAAAACTTCTCCGACCATGCCTAACCTCAATTCCTGCCGCGATCGGGTAGGAATTATCGCGAGGCTATCTGCAAGGTCTTGGACGATCGTGCGGGGGACCTGCTGCACTAACGCATGTTGGATCCAGGTCAGGCCGGCATCCGCCTGAATATCGACACGCCTTAAGCGCTGGCGCGATCGAGCGCTGCGATGTCGTCGGCGGAAAGCTTGAGCGATGCGGCGCGGATCAGGCTTTCCATCTGTGCGGGCGTCGTGGCGCTGGCAATCGGCGCGGTGATGCCCGGCCGCGCCATGATCCAGGCGAGCGCCACTTCGGCCTGCTTGGCCGAATGGCGCCCGGCCGCGGCATCGAGCGCGGAGAGAATGCGCATGCCGCGTTCGTTGAGATACTCGGCCACGTCTTCGCCACGCTCGCTCCGGCCAAGGTCGGCCTTGCTGCGGTATTTGCCGCTGAGGAACCCCTTGGCCAGGCCGAAATAGGTGATGACGCCGAGGCCTTCCGCCTTGCACAGGTCGAGCAGCGGGCCGTCCAGCGAAGAGCGATCGTACAGATTGTATTCGGGCTGCAGAACCTCGTAACGCGGCAGGCCCCGCAGGCTGGCGACATCCAGGGCCGCGCGCAATTGCCCCGCATCGAGATTGGAGCAGCCCGGATAGCGGATCTTGCCCTTCTCGAGCAGGCGCTGATAGGCGCCGAGCGTTTCCTCGTAAGGCGTGGCCGGGTCCGGCCAGTGCGACAGATAGAGGTCGATGACGTCGGTCTGCAGCCGCTTGAGCGATTGGTCGACCGCCTTTTCGATATAGGCTGCGGAGAGGTCCCGCCTGCCCTGTCCCATGTCGGAGCCGACCTTGGTGATGACGACGATGCTGTCCCGGTTGCCGCGGCTCTTCATCCAGTTGCCGATGATGGTTTCGGATTCGCCGCCTTTGTTGCCCGGCGCCCAGCGCGAATAGGCGTCCGCCGTGTCGACTGCGTTGAAGCCGGCCTCGGCAAAGCGGTCGAGCAGGTCGAACGAGGTCTTCTCGTCGGCGGTCCAGCCGAAGACGTTGCCTCCAAGGACCAGCGGCGCGATGGAAAGGTCGGTGCGACCGAGACGGCGTTTCTGCAAGACTGATCTCCGTGATGCTGGGAAGGGCCTGGGTGCCCAGAGGATGGATTGCGGCTAAGCTAGGTCGTGCCTTGCCGAGGTCAAAGGCATGGTTTTGCTTTTTGATCGGGCCAGATCTTCACGAAGACGCGACCTGCCGCCCCACCTCTTCCAGCCAGTGGTCGCGGATGCCGAGCGCCCTCAGATGCTCCACTGTGCTCAGGACATAGTCTTCGTTCCTGCCCGATTGGCCCACGGCGCCGCGCACGACTTTTGCCGCATGGCCGGCGTCGAGCCCGCCGGCATATTGCTCATGCGCGCGGTCGACGATGTAGGCGACCGCTTCGACCGTTCCGCCTTGTCCCGCCCCATCCAGCCGGACATCGAGAGTGCGTTCGAGATAGACGCTGGTCACCAGCTCGCGCTCGCGCAGATAGGAAAGCACTTCGTCACGCAAATCGCCGGGCACGCGGAAGGCGAGCCCGACGCAGGAGCCGCCGCGGTCGAGGCCGAGCACCAGGCCCGGCCGCTCACGCGTACCGCGATGGACGAAGGAATAGACGCAGAGCGACCGGCGGAAGCCGTAAAGACGGGCGCGCCGCGTCTCGACATGTGCGAAACCGGGCCGCCAGATCAGCGACCCGTAGCCAAAAACCCAAAAATCGCCCATATCGCCAAGCCTGATTGCATTCGAGTGACGACACCACACCGGTAAGGTGCTTCTTCTGTCCCCGCTTGTCGTGCGTAAGAACAACCACCCGCTCGCCGCATGAGCGGGTTAACGAGAGCCGCAGCATGACGTCAAGTGACGAGCGATCGCGCAAACCTCGCCGCCGGCTGTTCTGGCTTGCGGCGTTCATCTTGGTGCTGTTCGCGCTCTACAGCGGCGGATGGTTCTATCTCGCCGGCAAGGTCAAGACCGAGGCCGAGCGGGCCGTGGCCGAGCTTGGAGGCAAGGGCATCAAGGCCGACTGCGCCAATCTCACGGTCAGTGGTTATCCACTGGACTTCACGGTCGCCTGCGACAGCCTGGCCTATCAGGACGATGCCAGGAATGTAGCGGCCTCGACCGGCGATATGAACGTCGTCGCTCGCATCACCCAGCCTCTGTCGCCCGTGGCGAACCTGCGCGGGCCGTTGCGGACTGTGGCGCCGGGCATGCCGCCGCTTTGGCTCGACTGGGACAAGCTGCACGCCACGGTCAAGCTGTCATGGCCGCTTCCGCGCCGCATTTCGCTTCAGGCGGAAGGCTTGTCTGGACAGACCGATCCGGCCGACGACACCGATCCCGTGCAGCTGTTCAGCGCCGGCCAGGCGGCCGGCCAGCTGCAGCCGAATGGCCAGGACCTCGTCTATACCGGCAGCTTTGGCGACCTGAAGATCGACGCGGAAGCTGTCGGCGGACGCGTGCTGCCGGAACTCGACGGCGCCGGCGAAGCGACAGTGAAGAACGGCGTCGCGCTGATTAAGGCGCCGCCGAAAAGCCTGCGCGGCCAGTCGGTCGACATCGCCAGCCTCGACGTGTCATCGGGCACGGCGCGCGTAACTGTGTCCGGGCCGATCTCGATCGACGCCGACGGCCTGATCGATGCAAATCTGTCGATCAAGCTAAAGGACCCAAAGGCCGTAGCGGCCATCCTCGCCGGCGCCATTCCCGAGCACAAGAGCGAGATCGAGCAGGGTTTTGCCGGCATTGCCATGCTCGGCAACCAACCGTCCATGCCGCTCAAGATCGTGAAGGGTAAAGCTTCGCTTGGCTTCATCCCGCTCGGCAAGATCAAGCCGGTCGATTGAGACTGCGATGGCCGGACCGATCAAACTGCTCAGCGTCGGCGCGTTCACCCTCGACACGATCCTGCGTGTCGAGACGCTGCCCGCGCATCAGGGCAAGTTCATCGCCAGCGACGGTGTCCAGATCGCCTCCGGCATGGCGACGAGTGCGGCCTGCGCCGCGCATCGCCTTGGCGCCGATGTGTCGCTTTGGGCGAGCGCGGGAGACGATGCGGTCGGCGACCGGCTGATCGCCGAGATCGAGGCGGAAGGCGTCGACTGCAGCCTGGTCCGCCGCGTCGCCGGCGCGCGCTCGGCGCTGGCCGCGATCCTGGTGGATGCCCATGGCGAGCGCATCATCGTGCCCTTCTATGACAGCAGGGCGCAAGCCGATCCCGACACGCTGCCGCTTGCCGGCCTTTCCGCCTTCGACGCCGTGCTGGTGGACGTCCGCTGGCCGGGCGCCGCTGCACTTGCCTTGGCGGCCACGCGGGACGCCGGCCGTCCGGCGATCCTCGACGCCGACACCGCGCCGGTCGACGTGCTCGAGCGGCTTTTGCCGTTGGCCTCGCACATCGTCGCCTCGGAGCCGGCGGCGCGGATCATCTGCGGCCATGCGCTCGATCCGGAAAGCGCATGCGCCGATCTCGCCTCGCGCACCGACGCCTTCGTCGCGGTGACGGGCGGCGCTGCCGGAACCTGGTGGCATGATCGGGGAACCGGTCGCGTCCGGCATGTCGAGGCGCCGAAGGTCAAGGCGGTCGACACGCTCGCCGCCGGCGACGTCTTCCACGGCGCCTTCGCCGTCGGCCTTGCCGAAGCCATGCCGCCCGAGCAGGCGCTGCGCTTTGCCAGCGCCGCCGCCGCGCTTAAATGCCTGCGCTTCGGCGGCCGGCTCGGCGCTCCGGACAGAGCCGAGACAATGGCCATGATGGCGGCGCACTGGCCCGCATCGGGACAGATCGAGCAGAAGGCCTAGGGCTTGGCCCCCGGGTGCTCCACGGCCTGACGGCCGAAATCCGGCACATCGATATCCTGGCCGGCCTCAATGATCGAGCGGCGGATGGCGCGCGTGCGGGTGAACAGGTCGAACAGCTTCTCGCCGTCGCCCCACCGGATCGCTCGCTGCAACGAGGCCAGATCCTCCGAGAAGCGCGCCAGCATTTCCAGGATCGCGTCCTTGTTGTGCAGGCACACGTCCCGCCACATGGTCGGGTCGGAAGCGGCCAGTCGGGTAAAGTCGCGAAAACCGGAAGCGGAGTATTTGATGACTTCCGTCTTGGTCACCGATTCCAGGTCGTCGGCGGTGCCGACGATATTGTAGGCGATGATATGCGGCAGATGCGAGACGATGGCCAAGGTCATGTCGTGATGCTGCGGGTCCATCGTGTCGATGTTGGAGCCGCAGCGCCGCCAGAATTCGGAGAGCTTTTCCAGCGCCTCCGGATCCGTGCCCGGCAGCGGCGTGAAGATGCACCAGCGGTTGTCGAAGAGATCGGCGAAGCCGGCATCCGGCCCGGACTTTTCCGTGCCCGCCAGCGGGTGCCCGGGGATGAAATGCACACCGACGGGCACATGCGGCTGCATTTGCGCGATCACCGAAGCTTTGGTCGAGCCGACATCGGTGAGGATCGCGCCTTTCTTCAGCGCCGGCGCGATCTCGGCCGCGACCTCGCCGGACGAGCCGACCGGAACCGAGACGATGACGAGATCCGCGTCGCGCACCGCGTCTTCGGCCTCGGCCGTGTAGGAATCGCCGAGACCCAGTTCCTCGGCGCGCTTGAGCGTCGATTGGCTGCGCGTCGCGACAGCGATATGGCGCGCCAGGCCTTCACGGCGGATGACGCGGGCGAGCGACGAACCAATCAGGCCGATGCCGACCAGCGCTATTCTTCCGAACATCGTTGCTGTCATGGTGCTTCAGCTTTTCAGAAATGTCTTGAGCGCCTCGACGACGCCGCGATTGGCCTCCTCGATGCCGATGCTCATGCGCAGCGCGTTGGGAAAGCCGTAGCCGGTGACGCGCCGCAGGATGTAGCCGCGCGCGCTGAGATAGTCGTCCGCGGCCGCTGCCGAATGCTTTTTGTTGTCGGGGAAGTGGATCAGCACGAAATTGCCGACGCTGGGCGTCACGCGCAGCCCGAGCCCGGTCAGCTCCTCGCTGACCCAGGCAAGCCACTTCTCGTTATGCGCCACGCTGCGCTCGACATGGGCGCGGTCGCGGATGGCCGCGATGCCGGCCTCGATCGCGGTCGCATTGACGTTGAAGGGCCCGCGCACCCGGTTGATGGCATCGACGATATGCGCCGGTCCGTACATCCAGCCGATGCGTGCGCCGCCGAGGCCGAGCTTGGAGAAGGTGCGGGTCATGACCACGTTCTCCGAGCTCCCGGCCAGCTCGATGCCGGCTTCATAGTCGTTGCGCCGCACATATTCGGCATAGGCCGCGTCGAGCACTAGGAGCACGCTCTTGGGCAGTCCGGCATGCAGCCGGCGCACCTCCTGGAACGGCACATAAGTGCCGGTCGGATTGTTGGGGTTGGCGAGGAACACGATCCGCGTCGCCGGCGTCACCGCGGCGAGGATCGCGTCGATGTCGGCGCTCTCGTCCGTCTCCTTGACCGCCACCGGCTTGGCGCCGGCGGCTTGGATATAGATCTTGTAAACCATGAAGGCGTGTTCGGTGAACACGGCCTCGTCTCCCGGCGCGAGATAGGTCTGCGCCAGCAGCCCCAGGATCTCGTCGGAGCCATTGGAGCAGACGATGTTTGCCGGATTGAGGCCGTGCACATCGGCGATCGCCTCGCGCAGCCGGCGGGCGGAGCCGTCGGGATAAACGTCCAATTTGGCAGCCACCTCCCGGGCGGCCTCGATCGCCTTCGGCGAGGGCCCGAGCGGATTCTCATTGGACGACAGCTTGTAGACCTTCGTCACGCCGGCCGGCGCGGTACTTTTTCCCGGCACATAGGCCTCGATGTCCATGATGCCCGCGCGGGGCGTCGGACGTGGCTGATCCTGCTTCATGTCACAAATCCGTCGAGAGGCCCTGGTTCGAGGCCGCAGCGGAAATACAGGCGGTGGCCCCGAATGTCGAGGGGCCGGCGCGCTCGCGCGTAGGCAGACCGTTGACGAAGCGCGGCGCTGGCCCTAGAAGAACAGCCGGATCTCCCGTGGTGATTTGGCCGGTCGGCTTGCAGCCACGTTAAACAATTCGCTAAAGGGCCGTTTGCAACCTGTAACCGGCTTTGCGAAGGCAGGCCGGTTTTTTGTTGTCCGTTGCCGGCCGGACGCCGTATCGCGAGATCGATGCGACTGGATGGGGAATGCAATGGCCGCTCAGCGCGCTCCAAGGACCAACCACGAGGCCGACCAACCGTCGAGCCCGGTGTTGCAGTTCGGTCCCGACAAGCCGCTAAAACTCGATGCGGGCACCGTGCTGTCGCCGTTCCAGGTCGCTTACCAGACCTACGGCGCCCTCAACGACGCCCGCTCCAACGCCATCCTCGTCTGCCACGCGCTGACCGGCGACCAGCATGTCGCCAGCACCAACCCGGTGACCGGCAAGCCGGGCTGGTGGGAGGTGCTGATCGGCCCCGGCAGGATCATCGACACCAGCCGCTTTTTTGTCATTTGCGCCAACGTCATCGGCGGCTGCCTCGGCTCCACCGGCCCGGCCTCGACCGATCCGGCGACAGGCAGGCCCTATGGGCTCGACCTGCCGATCATCACCATCCGCGACATGGTGCGGGCGCAGCTGATGCTGGTCGATCATTTCGGCATCGAGAAGCTGTTCTGCGTGCTCGGCGGCTCGATGGGCGGCATGCAGGTGCTGCAATGGGCCGCAAGCTACCCGGAACGCGTCTTCTCCGCGTTGCCAATCGCCACCGGCGCCCGCCATTCCTCGCAGAACATCGCCTTCCACGAGGTCGGGCGGCAGGCCGTCATGGCCGATCCGGACTGGCACGGCGGCAAATATCTCGATTTCGGCAGGCGGCCGGAAAAGGGCCTCGCCGTGGCGCGCATGGCCGCGCACATCACTTACCTCTCGGAAGCAGCGCTGCACCGCAAGTTCGGCCGCAACCTGCAGGATCGCGAGGCGCTGACCTTCGGCTTCGACGCCGATTTCCAGATCGAAAGCTATCTGCGCCATCAAGGCATGACCTTCGTCGACCGCTTCGACGCCAACTCCTACCTCTATCTGACCCGCGCTATGGACTATTTCGACCTCGCCGCCGACCACGGCGGACGGCTGGCCGATGCCTTCGCCGGCACCAAGACACGCTTCTGCCTCGTGTCGTTCACAAGCGACTGGCTGTTCCCGACCGAGGAAAGCCGCTCGATCGTGCATGCGCTGAACGCCGCCGGCGCGTCCGTCTCCTTCGTCGAGATCGAGACCGATCGCGGCCATGACGCTTTCCTGCTCGACGAACCGGAATTGTTCGCGGCCATCAACGGCTTCATAGCCTCGGCCGCGCGCGCAAGGGGGCTCAGCCTATGAGTGGCGCGCGATCTCTGTGTCCTGGGCGCATTTCTGAGGCGCCGAGATTCCGACTGGCTGGAAATGCTCAAAGGCCGGAGGTGTGCCCATGAGCGTCAATCGCGCCCAGCGTGTCGACCTCGAAGTCGTCACCGATCTCATCCCGCCGCATTCGCGCGTGCTCGATGTCGGCTCCGGCGACGGCGTGCTTCTGGAGGTTCTGCAGGCGACCAAGCGGGTCGATGGCCGCGGCCTGGAGCTGTCGCAGCGCGGCGTCAACGAATGCGTGGCGCGCGGCCTTTCCGTCGTCCAGGGCGATGCCGACAAGGACCTCGAATTCTACCCCGACAAAGGTTTTGATTTCGTCGTCCTGTCGCAAACGCTGCAGGCGACCCGCAACCCGAAACTTGTGCTCGACGAGCTGCTTCGGATCGGCAACCGCGCGATCGTCTCCTTCCCCAATTTCGGCCATTGGCGCGTGCGCTTCTCGCTGCTGATCAAGGGCAGGATGCCGGTCACCAAGGACCTGCCCTATTCCTGGTACGACACGCCGAACATCCACTTCTGCACCATTCGCGACTTCGTCAATCTGTGCGAAGAGCTCGGCGCGACGGTCGAGAAGGCGACCGCGCTCGACGCCAACGGCCAGAAGATCGGCCTGTCGATGCCCTGGTGGTTCTGGAACTTCTTCGGCCAGCAGGCGGTGTTCTTGCTGAAACGATGATCTCGCTCGATCTCTTTCGACGCCGGCCGGCCGTGGTTCAAATCCCGTCGGAAATTCTGTCGGAGATAAGCACAGGGATTCTTGTGTGCACTTCGCCGCGTACCGGCAGCAATCATCTTGCAGGACTGATGGCTTCCGCCGGGCTGGGCAATCCACTGGAGTGGTTTGGCGGGCGCCGGCTGCTCGAACAGCCAGGCTATCCGCGCGATGCCAGAGGGCAGCTTCTGAGGGCGCTGACGGAAGGACGGTCCTCTTCCGGAATCTACGCGATCAAGCTTTTTGCGAGTCAATTCGCTCAAGTTGCCAAGAAGGTGAACCTCCCCGCCAGTCTTCCCAACCTTCACTATGTGCGCCTGACGCGCAGCGATTTGCTGGGTCAGGCGATCTCATGGGCGCGTGCGCGCCAAACCCGCAGATTCCGCTCTAGCGAGGTCAATCGCGCATCCCCACGCTATGACGGCGAGGCTATCGCCGAATCGCTCGAAAAGATTCTGATGGAAAATCTGGCCTGGGACGGGTGGTTCGCGAAAAACGGGCTGTCCTTTCTTGCGCTAACTTACGAGCAGGTCCAGCAAAACCCGAGAGGAAGCCTCGAGAAAATTGCCCAGTTGGCCGGGGTCGAGCCTGTCTGGGGAACGAATCTCGGATCAGGTCTCGAAATCCAGCGCGACGCGACCAATGACGAATGGAGAAAACGTTTCCTGTCTGAATATGCCGACCCGTCGAGCTTCCCGCACAGAAAAAAGCGCGGGTTCCTGAAGATCTAGAAAGAATCATGCGATTGAAGCGCAAACTTGCAAATAGAATGGCACCGAGAATCGTTTGACGGCATACCCCGCAGGGCTATAGCGACTGTACCGGCAAAACTGGTGGTGATTATCTATGGCTGAACACCCGATCTATTCGATCGTCATGGAGATGGAGAACGCCAAATCCATCGACTGGAACGAGATCGGCCTGGGGCTGAAGTCACTGGCGCGCGAAATCGCGGCTGTTCCCGCTACGGGTTTTGCAAGGCCAAAAGTTGCCGTGTCGCATGGCGGGCCCGATTCGGACGGCAGCTTGCTGCAAGCGAGCATTGAAGCTGAAGCGCCTGAATTGATGCAGGTTGCCGACCTGACGATCACAGCTTGCCCCGACGGCCGGTATTACGAACTCAAGAACAACGGCGTGCTTTTGACCGAAGGGGACATCGTCGTTTTCCTGGATTCGGACACGGTCCCTCAGCCAGGTTGGCTTTCAAATCTGCTGCAGCCGTTTCAACAGCCGCAAACCGTCTGCGTGAACGGCCATACCTATCTGTCCTATGACGACTTCTTCTCGAGAACCTTCGCCTTGATCTGGTTCTTCCCGATGGCCCGTGGAGACGAAAGATTCGCCTCGAAGCGGGCGATCAATGCCAACAATGTCGCCTTCCGGCGCCATTGGATCGTCAGCCACCCTTTCCCGGCACATAACGGCTTCAAGGTGTCCTGCACGCTGCTGATGCACCAGCTTCGGCGCGAGGGCCACAAGATCGTCAACGTTGATGCGCGCGTCTACCACTACTCTCCGCGAGGCTGGCGGTTCTTCTATTGGCGCGCGTTGGTGACCGGCAGGGACGCCGACCGCAAGTTCGTCGCGCTTCATGCCCCCAGTCGCAGCCAGCGGATCGTCAAGTCGTTCAGTCGCTGGTGGACCATGTCGTGGCGCACAACGCGACGCGTGCTCAGCCACGCGCCGCAAACGGTATGCCTCTTTGGCAGATTCCGTTTTCACTGGTGGTAGGCCTGGCTTTTTATACCCTGGCATTTCTTGGTCATTTCAGCCTCGCTGCCGGTCTCGTAAGCGACGAAATCGAAACCGTGCCTGACTATGTCGGGCATAGTTGAAGGATAAACCGCCGCGAAGTGTTGCTTTCAAACCGCATGACTTTGAGGAAACACGCTCTGAACTTGACCCCGATGCGACACCTCAGGTGACATAGGCGGCTCTTTTCTGTAGCGTTTGCCGAATCCATCCGGGGGGCGGACATGGAGGCAGGTTGTGCGAGTATCTTACGGTCATCGTTTATCTGCCCATAACGAAAGTTAGATGCCGACTGCCTCCGACCCAGCTCCGCTGATCACCGTGATCACGCCGACGCACAACCGGCGAAGCCAGGTCGTGCGCGCGGTGGAAAGTGTTCTTGCCCAGACACTTACCCGCTTCGAGCACATTGTTGTCGACGACGGTTCGACCGACGGAACGGCCTTGGCGCTGGCCGAGATTCGCGATCCCAGACTGATCTATGTCGGCGCGAAATGGCGCGGCGCCAATGCCGCGCGCAACGCGGGCATCGAGCGCGCGCGGGCGCCGATCGTGACCTTTCTTGATTCGGACGATGTCTATCTGCCGGACCGCCTCGACCGGACGCTGTCGCACTTCGACAGGAACCCCTCGCTCGAAGTGCTGATCAGTTCCTTCATCTCGGTCAAGGGCGGCCGCAGCACCAAATGCATCAATCGTCAGGCCTTGCTCGACAAGAGCAGGCTGCAGCGCGCCCTGGTCTCGCAGACGATCTTCATCGCTGGCTCGGCGATCACCGCCCGGCACGAATCGCTGCTTGCGATCGGCGGCTTTGACAGCGATATCACGCGCATGCAGGACCGCGAATTGCTGCTGCGTTTTGCCAACCGCAGCGGCGCCTTGCTGTCGGATGATATCGACTGGAAGAAATACAATTCGGAAAATTCGATCTCCGGCCGGCGCGACGGCTATGTCGAGGCCTACGCCAACCTGATCGGCAAACATCCTTATATTGCCGACCGCTATCCCGACGTGCCGCCCTATATGATCGCGCGGCAGATCATCGCCGACATATTGAAGGGGAGGCTGCCACAGGCCTTTTCGGGCTATCTCGCCAATCGGTCGTCAAAGGCGCTCGGCTACTCGCCGACCGAACTGCTGCGCGGCTATGTCGTCGGCCGGCGCTGGCGCCGCGATTGCTATGACGAGTTCCGCGCCAAATACGGCGCCAGAGCGGCCTGAGGCACAGCGCGGCGCTCTGGCCGAAACAGTGCAAATTGGGACCTCACCGATCCAGCTCCGGAAAATACGGATCGGAAAACCGCTGCCGCAGCCGTTCGCCAAGCAGGCAGTCGGTCGGCGCCTCCGCGTCGACGCGGATGCTTCCGGCGTCGCCGATCCCGCTCACCTCCTGGATCAGCTTGCGGCGGATAGCCGTCGAGAATTCCGACGCCGCATAGATCGGCAACACGAACGAACCGGGGCCGCCGGTGACGCAATCGGCATAGTAGCGGTCGAGACGAATGACGCTCGGCGACGGACTGATCAGGAT